>CAMPHE010000175.1 GCA_946885815.1 uncultured Arenimonas sp. | reverse complement strand
GCGATCCACGACGCGGCGATGGCGGTCGACAAGCGCGCGATCCACAAGGCGAACTGACGCGGGCCGGGCGATGACCGTCCCCGCGTCGTTCCGCGCGTTCCGCATCCACGCCGACGGCGGCCACCGCGCCGGCGTCGAAACGGTGTCGCTAGACGACCTTTCGCCGGGCGAGGTGGTCGTCCGCGCGGCGTATTCGAGCATCAACTACAAGGATGCGCTCGCCGGCACCGGAAGCGGCAAGATCCTCCGTCGCTTCCCGCTGGTCGGCGGCATCGACGTCGCCGGTCATGTCATCGCGTCCTCCGACGCGCGCATTCGCGAGGGCGACGCGGTGCTGTGCACCGGCAGCGGCCTGTCCGAAACGCGCGACGGCGGCTATTCGGAAGTCGTGCGCCTTCCGGCCGAATGGACGATCCCCCTGCCCGCAGGCCTCGACCTGCGCGAAGCGATGATCCTCGGCACCGCCGGTTTCACCGCCGGGCTGTCGCTGCTGCGGATGGAGCACAACGGCCAGCATCCCGACCACGGCCCGATCGTCGTCACCGGTGCGACCGGCGGCGTCGGGATGCTCGCGATCGCGATCCTCTCGCGTGCCGGCTACGAGGCCCAAGCGATCAGCGGCAAGCCGGAGCACGCCGACGCGCTGCGCGCGCTCGGTGCGTCCGAAGTGCTGCCGCGCGACACCCTCGCGGCGGCGACGCGGCCGCTGGAGAACGCACGCTGGGCCGGCGCGATCGACAACGTCGGCGATCCCGCGCTCGCCGCGCTGACCCGCGTGATCCAGCCGTACGGCAACATCGCCAGCTGCGGTCTCGCCGGTGGCGCGGCGCTCGCGACGACGGTGATGCCGTTCATCATCCGCGGCGTGTCGCTGCTGGGCATCGCCTCCGCCGGCACCGCGATCGGCCAGCGGCGCGAGGTCTGGGAGCGGCTCGCCGGACCATGGAAACCGTCGCGACTCGACGCGATCGCCACCCGGGAAACCACGCTGGACGGCCTTTCCGCGATCTTTCCGGGCATGCTGGCCGGCGGGTCGTTCGGACGGACGGTCGTGCGTTTCTGATCGTGGTTGCGCCGGGGACGGTCGAGCGGCATACAATCAGCCACCCGTTGGAGGTCCCTAAATGGCTCGTATCCTGATCGTTGACGATTCCCCGTCCCAGCTGATGGGCATGAAGCGCATTGTCGAGAAGCTCGGCCACGAAGCGTTGACGGCCGAGGACGGTGCGGCCGGCGTGGAGATGGCGAAGGCGCAGAAGCCCGACCTGATCCTGATGGACGTGGTGATGCCGAACCTCAACGGTTTCCAGGCGACGCGCGCGATCTCGAAGGAAGGCACGACCGCGCACATCCCGATCGTGCTGGTCACGACGAAGGACCAGGAGACCGACAAGGTGTGGGGCATGCGCCAGGGCGCGAAGGCCTACATCACCAAGCCGTTCAACGAGGGCGCGCTGATCGAAGTCATCAACGGCCTGCTCGCCGGCGGCTGATCCGCCACGCCACCGCAGGGAGCGGCTTCAGCCGCGAAAAGAAGCCCCGGGAAACCGGGGCTTCGTCGTTTGCGGTTTCCGCGCCGCTCACGCGCGGCGCGGATCGAAATCGAACGCCTCTTCCATCTGCCGGTACAGCGCCTTCTGCACGTCGTTTTCCGCCTTCGGCGCGCGCACCTCGATCTCGACGATCTGGTCCCCCGGCGGCGCGCCGGGCAGTCCACGGCCGCGCAGCCGCAGCTTGCGGCCGGTGTCCGAGCCGGCCGGAACACGCAGTTCCACCGCACCGCCCAGTGTCGGCACGCTCAGCGTCGCGCCCAGCGCGGCCTGCCACGGCGCCACCGGCAGCGTGTGCAGCACGTTGCGGCCGTCGACCTCGAACTGCGCATTGGGCAGGTAGTCGATCTCCAGCAGCAGCGCACCACCGCGCTGTCCCTGCCCGGCCAGCCGGATCACCTTGCCGGGCGCGATGCCGGCCGGGATGTTCACCTCCAGCGTGCGGCCGTCGACGCCGAGCCGCTGCCTGCCGCCGGAATACGCGAGCTCCAGCGGGATCGCCAGCTTCGCGCGGGTGTCGCCGGGCGGCTGCGGCCGCGCCCGCGCGCCCGGATGCGCGCGGCCGCCGCCGAACAGCTGCTCGAAGAAATCGCTGAAACCGCCACCGCCGAATTCCGGATCGAACTGGAAGCCGCCGAAGCCGCCCTGCCCGAAATCCGGCGGCGGCCGGAACTCCTCGCCGGGCCGGTAGCCCTGCGCCTTCAGCTGGTCGTAGGCGGCGCGCTTCTCCTTGTCGCGCAGCACCTCGTAGGCTTCGTTGATCGCCTTGAAGCGCTCCTCGGCGCCCGCTTCCTTGCTGACGTCGGGGTGGTATTTGCGCGCGAGCCGGCGGTACGCGGTCTTGATTTCCGCTTCGCCCGCACCGGCTTCGACGCCGAGGATGTCGTAATAGTCCTTGAACTGCATCGTCGCCTCTCGCGATTGGAAAAAAACGACCCGCGGGTGGCCGCGGGTCGATTCTAGACCTCACGCGCGCGGGCATCGCGTGATGCGACGCGCGCGTATGCGTCGCGGCTGAAGCCGCTCCTACATCACCTGGATGCGGCGGGGCGTGGTTTCGGGGCGCTTGGGGATCGCGATCTCGAGCACGCCGTGGCGGCCGGCGGCGGTGATGCCTTCCGGATTGGCGCTGTCGGGCAGCGCGAAGCGACGGAAGAACACGCCGTGCGCGCGTTCGACGCGCGAATAACGCTCGCCTTCCTGCGCGGCGCCGGTGCTGCGCTCGCCCTTGATCGACAGCACGCCCTTGTCCATCTGCACTTCGATGGATTCCGGGTCGACGCCCGGCAGGTCGGCGAAGATCACGAAGCGGTCGTTCTCTTCCTTGATGTCGACGCGCGGCACCCACTGGCTGGTGACGACGCTCGAGGCATCGGTGTCGTCCTGGCCGAGGAACTTGTCGAACACCGACTTGATCTCTTCCTCGAAGCGGCGCGGATGGGTCGAATAGCGGATGAGGCTCATGGTTCGTTCTCCGTTGGGGGCGGCGGCCGGAGCCGCCATGCCCCGGAAAATAGGGGCCGGGCGATCGACTTCAAGGGGGCGCCCCGGCCCCGGTTAGACTGGCGGCCGACCCACCGACACCGAGGCTCCCATGACCATCCAGGCCGGCGACCGCATCCCCGACGCCACGCTCAACACCATCCGCGACGGCGCGGTGCAGGCGGTGTCCACCGACGACGTGTTCGGCGACCGCAAGGTCGTGCTGTTCGCGGTGCCGGGCGCGTTCACGCCGACGTGTTCGGCGAAGCACCTGCCCGGCTACGTCGAACAGTTCGACGCGTTCCGCGCGCGCGGCGTCGACGTCGCCTGCGTGTCGGTCAACGATGCGTTCGTGATGGACGCGTGGGCGAAGAGCCAGTCCGCGCCCGACGATCTGGTGATGCTGGCCGACGGCAACGGCGAGTTCACCCGCGCCCTCGGGCTGGAACTGGACGCGACCGCGTTCGGGATGGGCCTGCGCGCGAAGCGCTTCGCGCTCTACGCCGAGGACGGCGTGGTGAAGTCGGTGTTCGTCGAGGCGCCGGGGGAGTTCCGCGTGTCGTCGGCGGAACACATGCTCGCTTCGCTGCCTTGACCACGCCGCCGCCGGGTGACGGCCGGCGTCCGGGCCAGCGCGACTACAGCCGCGTGCAGCTGGACGACGCGCAGATCGCCAGCGGCCGCTACAAGGACTTCCTCGGCGGCAAGGCCGCCGGCTGGGACGCGCGCGGCGCGTTCCAGCCGGCGCTGCTGCAGCACCTCGGCCTGCGACGTGACGACGCGCTGCTCGACATCGGCTGCGGGCCGATCCGCGGCGGCGTGCACTTCATCCGTTTCCTCGATGCCGGCCGCTACACCGGCGTCGACTTCAACCCCTCGTTCGTCACCGCGGCGCAGCGCCTGGTCGCCGCCGACCCCGCGCTATCGGCGCGCGAACCCCGCATCGCGCTGCTGCCCGATTTCGAGTTCGCGACGCTCGGCCGCAGGTTCGACCGGCTGCTGTGCTTCTCGGTGCTCAACCACTGCGACGAGCGCGCGCGCGACCGCTTCTTCGCGCGCGTGCCCGATGCGATGCACGCCGGCTCGCGCCTGCTGGTGACGCACGCGGCGTGGCTGGACGAGGGGCGCCCCGCCGCTCGCGCGCTGCGCGTCACCCGGCGCATCGACGCCGAAGCGCAGCTGCCGCCCGCGCTGGCGTTCTCGGCGTGGGGCTTCGACGGCGTGCGCGACCGCCTGCCGATGCTGGAATTCGCGCTCGCCTGATCGCGTGACCGGCCGGGCGCCGTCAGCGCAGCACGTGCAGCGTCACTTCGTCCCACGCGCCGCCGTCGGCGAGCGCGGTGATGCGCTGCTCGCCGGGCGTCGCGAAGGCGTGCGACCACGCGCGGCCGCCGCGGGTCTCGCCCGCCAGCCGCCCGTTCACCAGCCAGCGCACGCGCGCGTCGGTGCCGACGGCGCGTAGCCGCAGGCGCGGCGGCGTGTCGCTGTTCGGCGCGCGCGCGACGGACGCGCCGTCGCCGATGCCGTCGATACGCAGCGTCGCCATCGCCGCGAGCGCGTCGGGTTCGCAGTCGCCGGCGAGCGGCGGAATCGCCGACGCGGCCC
>CAMPHE010000174.1 GCA_946885815.1 uncultured Arenimonas sp. | reverse complement strand
CGCAGCACTCGGTGAAGGAACTGCGCTCGATCGGCATCCAGCCCGACATCCTGGTGTGCCGCAGCGAACAGCCGCTGCCCGATTCCGAGCGCCGCAAGATCGCGCTGTTCACGAACGTGCCCGAGAAGGCCGTGATCAGCTGCGTCGACGTCCCCAACATCTACCAGTTGCCGCTGTGGCTGCACAGCCAGCAGCTCGACCAGATCGTCGTCGAGCGGCTGCGGCTGGACACGGTCGCGCAGCCCGCCGATCTCGCCGAGTGGGAGGCCGTGGTGCACGCGGTCGAGAACCCGGTCGACGAGGTCACCATCGCGGTCGTCGGCAAGTACGTCGACCACCAGGACGCGTACAAGTCGCTCGCCGAGGCGCTCAAGCATGGCGGGCTGCGCCAGCGCACGCGCGTGACGCTGCGCTGGCTGGAATCCGAGCAGGTCGACCGCGAAGGCCCGGACGCGCTCGCCGGCGTCGACGCGATCCTCGTGCCGGGCGGCTTCGGCGACCGCGGGTTCGAAGGCAAGGTGCAGGCCGTGCGCCACGCGCGCGAGCAGGGCATCCCCTATTTCGGAATCTGTTACGGCATGCAGGCGGCGGTGGTCGATTTCGCGCGCAACGTCGCCGGCCTGGTCGGCGCCAACAGCACCGAGAACGACCGCGTCGCCGCGCATCCGGTGATCGGCCTGATCACCGAATGGCGCACCGCGAGCGGCGACGTCGAGCGGCGCGACGAGAAATCCGACCTCGGCGGCACGATGCGCCTCGGCCTGCAGGAGCAGCGCCTGAAGCCCGGCACCAAGGCGCGCGAGATTTATGGCGCCGATGTCGTCGGCGAGCGCCATCGCCATCGTTACGAGTTCAACAACCGCTACCGCACGCAGCTCGAGGACGCCGGGCTGGTGATCAGCGCGAAGTCGATGGACGACACGCTGGTCGAGATGGTGGAGCTGCCCGGCCACCCGTGGTTCATCGCGTGCCAGGCGCATCCGGAATTCCTCTCCACCCCGCGCGACGGCCACCCGCTGTTCATCGGCTTCATCCGTGCCGCCCGCGAGTACAGGGCGCGGAAGGCCGGCGCGCGCGATGTGGGAGGGCCTTCAGGCCCGAAACTGTCCGCTGTTTCCTCTTCACCGGTCGCGGCTGAAGCCGCTCCTGCCGGACCGGTCGTTTCAGGAGCCGCGCGATGAACCTCTGCGGTTTCGAAGCCGGCCTCGCGCACCCGCTGTTCCTGATCGCCGGCCCGTGCGTGATCGAGTCCGAGCAGCTGCAGGTCGACACGGCCGGCACGCTGAAGGAGATCACGGCGCGCCTCGGCATCCCCTTCATCTTCAAGTCGAGTTTCGACAAGGCCAATCGCACGTCGGGCACGAGCTTCCGCGGCCCCGGCCTCGAAGCGGGCCTGAAGGTGCTGGAGACGGTGAAGCGCCAGCTCGGCGTGCCGGTGCTGACCGACGTGCACGAATACACGCCGATGGACGAGGTCGCCAGCGTCGTCGACGTGCTGCAGACCCCGGCGTTCCTGTGCCGGCAGACCGACTTCATCCAGAAGGTCGCCAGCGCCGGCAAGCCGGTGAACATCAAGAAGGGCCAGTTCCTGTCGCCGTGGGAGATGAAGCACGTCACCGACAAGGCGCGGGCGACCGGCAACACGCGGATCATGGCGTGCGAGCGCGGCGCGAGCTTCGGCTACAACAATCTGGTGTCGGACATGCGCTCGCTGAGCGTGATGCGCGACACCGGCTGCCCGGTCGTGTTCGACGCGACGCACAGCGTGCAGCTGCCCGGCGGCGCCGGCGGCAAGAGCGGCGGCCAGCGCGAATTCGTGCCGGTGCTGTCGCGCGCCGCGGTCGCGGTCGGCATCAGCGGCATCTTCATGGAAACCCATCCCGATCCGGACAAGGCACTCAGCGACGGCCCCAACGCGTGGCCGCTCGGGAAGATGGAGGCGCTGCTGCGCACGCTGATGGAACTGGACCGCATCACCAAGGCCAATGGTTTCCTCGAATCCCAGGATTGAAAGCATTTGACGCGGATCACGCGGATGAACGCGGATAACAGAACACGTCTGAGCACTGTGCTTTATCCGCGTCGATCCGCGTGATCCGCGTCGAGATTTCCCGCCCTTACCCAGAGACGCCATGACCACGATCGCCAGAGTCCACGCCCGCGAAATCCTCGACAGCCGCGGCAACCCCACGCTCGAAGCCGAAGTCACGCTCGCCGACGGCTCGTTCGGCCGCGCGATGGTGCCCTCCGGCGCGTCGACCGGTTCGAAGGAGGCGGTGGAACTGCGCGACGGCGACAAGAGCCGCTACCTCGGCAAGGGCGTGCGCAAGGCGGTCGCGAACGTCAACACGACGATCGCCGACGCGCTGCAGGGCTTCGACGCCGCCGACCAGGCCGGCCTCGACGCGAAGCTGATCAATCTCGACGGCACCGAGAACAAGGGCCGCCTGGGCGCGAACGCGCTGCTCGGCGTGTCGCTCGCCAACGCGCATGCGGTCGCCGCGTCGCGGAAGCTGCCGCTGTGGAAGCATCTCGCCGGCGATCGCGCGGTGTCGCTGCCGGTGCCGATGATGAACATCATCAACGGCGGCGCGCATGCCGACAACAACGTCGACATGCAGGAATTCATGGTGCTGCCGGTCGGCTGCGACTCCTTCGCCGACGCGCTGCGCAGCGGCGCCGAGATCTTCCACGCGCTGAAGTCGGTGCTGAAAGGCCGCGGCCTCGGCACGGCGGTCGGCGACGAGGGCGGCTTCGCGCCGGACCTCAAGTCGAACGAGGAAGCGATCGAGGTGATCCTCGAGGCGATCGGCAAGGCCGGCTACAAGGCGGGCGAGGACGTGCTGCTCGGCCTCGACGTCGCCAGCACCGAATTCTTCGACAACGGGAAGTACAACCTCGTCGGCGAGGGCAAGCGCCTCACCAGCGAACAGTTCGTCGATTTCCTCGCCGGCTGGAGCGCGCAGTACCCGATCATCACGATCGAGGACGGCATGGCCGAGAACGACTGGGCCGGCTGGAAGCAGCTCACCGAGCGCCTCGCGAGCAAGGTGCAGCTGGTCGGCGACGACCTGTTCGTGACCAACCCGAAGATCTTCCGCGACGGCATCGAGCAGGGCGTCGCCAATGCGATCCTGATCAAGGTGAACCAGATCGGCACGCTGACCGAGACGCTGGAGGCGATCGCGATGGCCGATGCGGCGAACTACGCCGCGGTCGTTTCGCACCGTTCGGGCGAAACCGAGGACACGACGATCGCCGACATCGCCGTCGCGACCACCGCGACGCAGATCAAGACCGGCTCGCTGTGCCGCAGCGACCGCGTCGCGAAGTACAACCAGCTGCTGCGCATCGAGGAGGCGCTGGGCGCGAAGGCGCGCTACGCCGGCCGCGGCGCTTTCGTCAGCCTGAAGCGCTGAGACGCCTTGCGCCGCTGGGCCGCGATCGCGTTGCTGCTGGTGATCGCGGCCTGGCTGCAGGCGAAGCTGTGGTGGGGCGACGGCGGCATGCGCGACGCGCACGGGCTGCAGGATCGCGTCGCCGAGCAGCGCCAGCAGAACGCGCGGCTGCAGCAGCGCAACGATGCGCTGGAAGCGGAGGTCGAGGACCTGAAGTCGGGCGAGGCCGCGATCGAGGATCGCGCGCGCAGCGAGCTGGGCATGGTGAAGCCGGGCGAGGTGTTCTACCGCGTGGTCGATCCCGCGGACGATGCGAAACCGACGCCCCGCCGGGCGGACGACCCGCCTGACGGCGACGACGCGGAAGCGGCCGCCGAGGACGCACCCCGCGACGACGACGCGGCGGAAGCGCGATGAGCTGGGTCATCGTTCCGGCCGCCGGGAGCGGTCGACGTTTCGGCGGCGACATCCCCAAGCAGTACCTGCCGCTCGCCGGCCGCCCGCTGATCGAACACACGCTGCGCGCGCTGCTCGCGTGCGACGGCATCGACGGCGCCGTGGTCGCGCTCGCGGCCGGCGACACGCGCTGGCCCGGCTGGCGGGAGCTGGAAGGCAAGCCGGTGCGCGCCTGCACCGGTGGCGACGCGCGTGCCGATTCGGTGCTCGCGGCGCTGGCCGCGCTGCCGGACGACGTCGCGCCCGACGCGTTCGTGCTGGTGCACGACGCCGCCAGGCCCTGCATCGCGCCGGCGGACATCGCCGCACTGCTCGCGGCCCTTCGCGACGAACCCGTGGGCGCGCTGCTCGCGGCGCCGGTGCGCGACACGCTCAAGCGCGCCGGCGACGACCACCGCAGCACCGGCACCGAACCGCGCGAGCGGCTCTGGCGCGCGCTGACGCCGCAGGCCTTCGGGGGGGCCTCCCTGTTGGGGCCGGGGGGGGGGCGCCCCACCGCCGGCGCCGCCGTCACCGACGAGGCGATGGCATTCGAGCTCCTCGGCCGCTTCCCGCGGCTGGTCGAAGGCCGCGACGACAATCTGAAAGTCACCACGCCCGCCGACCTGGCGGTGGCGGAAACCCTGTTCGCGCAGCGCGCGGCGACCGGAGCCCACGCATGAACTTCCGGATCGGACAGGGGTTCGACGTGCACGCGTTCGGCGACGGCGACCACGTCGTGCTGGGCGGTGTGCGGATCGCGCACGACCGCGGCCTGCAGGCGCATTCGGACGGCGACGTCGCGATCCACGCGCTGTGCGACGCGATCCTCGGCGCGCTCGCGCTCGGCGACATCGGC
>CAMPHE010000173.1 GCA_946885815.1 uncultured Arenimonas sp. | reverse complement strand
TGGCCGAGCACCGCTTCGACATCGGCGCCGCCGAACCGCTGCGGCTCACCTGCTCCGTCGGGTTCGTCGAATGCCCCCTGCTCCGCGACGCCCGCGGCGCCCCCGGCTGGGAGCAGATGGTCGAACTCGCCGACCGCGCGCTCTATTACGTCAAGCGCCGCGGCCGCAACGGCTGGTGCGCGTTCCGGGCCCCGCCGGGGGCGGACCCGGAGGTGCTGGGGTTGCTGCTCACCGAAGACCCCGATCCTCTGCTGCGCAGCGGGCGGGTGCTGCGCGTGTGTTCGCCGGATCTGGGGAGCTGAAGAAAAGTATGGATGTTGGAGATGGGAGGGCGGAGAAGGTAGTCGCGGCGGACGTGGGGGCCCGTCGCGACGACTACTTTCTCCGGACTCCAATCTCCAATCTCCCGACTCGGCTCCTGCCATCACGGGGGTGATGCCGGGAGGCCCGCGCGGGCCTATGCTGGGCGCCATGGGCGAACGCGGCCGGCGGGTCGGGATCTTCGTGGTGCTGGTGGCGCTCTACGTCGCCGGCGGCGGCTATTCGACGCTGCTGATCGAAGGCCCCGGGCAGGTCGCGCTGTTCTGGCCCGCGTCGGGCGTCGCGCTCGCCGGTGTCGTGCGTTACGGCCTGCGCTGGGCGGCGTTCGTGCCGGTCGGCGGCCTGCTGGTGCACCTGCTGTTCGACCCGGTGCCGGCGGCGTTCCTGCCGTGGTCGATCGCGAGCAATACCGTCGGCGTGCTGTTCGGCGCGTGGCTGGTGCTGCGCGCGCCGTCGCACGATCCGCTGACGGTGCGATTCGGCCTGCGCGCGCTGGCGGGCGGCGCGTCGATGGCGGTGGTCAGCGCGTGCATCGGCACGTTCGGGATGCTGCAGGCCGGGATGGTCACGCTCGACGCGGTGCCGGCGGCCGCGCTGCGCTGGCTGCTCGGCGACCTGCTCGGCGTCACCAGCGTCGCGCCGGCGATGATGCTGGCGCTGTCGCGGCGCAATCCGCGGCTGAGTGCGCCGGGCGGTTCCGACTACGCGCCCGAGCACGAGCGGCTGCTGTGGAACATCGCGCTCACCGCCAGCTTCCTGCTGATGGCGTGGGGCGGCAGCCTCGGCGGCCACTACGCACTCGGCCTGGTGGCGTTGCCGCTCGGCGTGCTCGTGTGGAGCGCGATCCGTTTCCGTCCGCTGCACACGGCGATCGCGATCGCGGTGACGATGCTGCTGATCGCCGGGCTCGCGGGGTTCGGGCTCGCGGGCTATCCGGCGCCGTCGGCGCCGCGCGACGGCGTCAACCTGCTCGCGTTCCTGATCGTGGTGTCGGCGCTGCCGATGATGCTGGCGTTCGCGATGCACCAGCAGCGCGTCACCGCCGAGACGATGCGGCTGCGCGCGAGCATCGACCCGTCGACCGGGCTGCTGAACCGCGTCGCGTTCGAGGAGAAGGTGCGCGCGGCGCTGGCCGACCCGGCGGCGCCGCCGATGGCGCTGGCGTACGTCGACCTCGACCATTTCAAGCTGATCAACGACACCGCCAGCCATGTCGCCGGCGACGCGGTGATCCGCGGCATCGCCGGCGTGCTGGAGGCGACGCGCCACCGCGAGGACCTGCTGGCGCGCACCGGCGGCGACGAATTCGCGGTGCTGCTGCGCAACTGTTCGCCGATGGTCGCCGAGGACCGCGTGCGCGGGCTGCTGCGTGCGATCGACAGTTACCGCTGCGGCTGGGACGGCCAGATGCTCGGCAGCACCGCGAGCGCCGGCCTCGTGTCGTTCATGCCCGGCCAGGGCGAGTACGCGCAGCTGCTGTCGCAGGCCGACGCCGCGTGCTTCACCGCGAAGGAACAGGGCGGCAACCGCGTCTGCCTCGCCAGCGTCGACGGCGGCGAGCTGCTCGACCGCACCGCGGCGATGCGCTGGGTCGTGCGCATCCGCGAGGCGCTCGAATCGCGCTCGCTCGACCTGTACTGCCAGAGCATCGTGCCGCTGCGGCACGACGATCGCGGCCGGCATTTCGAGATCCTGCTGCGGCTGCGCGATCCGCGCACCGGCGAGACGATGATGCCCGGGCAGTTCATGCCGGCGGCCGAGCGCTTCCAGCTCGGCACGCGCATCGACCGCGAAGTGGTCACGCGCACGCTCGCGTGGCTGGAAATGCACCCGCGCGCGGCGGCGACGGTGTCGACGTGCGCGATCAACCTGTCGGGCGAGGCGCTGTCGGACGAAGGGTTCCTCGTGTTCCTCGCCGACCGGCTGCGCCGCAGCCCGTTCCCGGCCGACCGGCTGTGTTTCGAGATCACCGAAACCAGCGCCGTGCGCGACCTCGCGCGCGCGCAGCGGTTCATCACGCATCTGCGCGAACTCGGCTGCCGCTTCGCGCTCGACGATTTCGGCACGGGCTTCTGTTCGTTCAACTACCTGCGCGCGCTGGACGTCGACTATTTCAAGATCGACGGCAGCTTCGTGCGCGACATGGATTCCTCGCCGCTGGCCGAAGCGGTGGTGCGCTCGATCAACGAGATCGCGCACGTGCTCGACAAGCGCAGCATCGCCGAGCACACCGAGTCGGACCGCGACCGGCAGGCGCTGATCGCGCTGGGCGTGGATTACGCGCAGGGGTTCGCCATCGACCGGCCGCGGCCGATCGAGGAGTACTTCGCGGCGGTCGAGGCGGTGGCGTGATTCCGCGGAGCGTGGCGGGTCGCGTCGCGGCCTGGATGGCGTCGGTCGCGATCGGGGCGCTGGTATCGCCGGCCGTGGCGCGCGCCGACGACGCGGCCGCCGAGCTGCGCACGCTGCGGCAGGGCTCGGCGCTGCTGGTGATCGCGCGCAACCGCTATGCCGGGCCGGTGGAAGTGGAGCTGACCTCGGCGCGGCCGGTCGCGTCGGAACCGGCGCTGCCGCGGCGTTACGAGCTGCCGCCCGGCGCGCAGGTGGAACTCGCCCGGCTCGCCCCGACGGCCACGCCCGACCTGCGGCTGCGCACCGTGCCGGGCACGCCGTACGCGCAGGCGCGCGACGTCGTGTACTCGCTGCCGGTGGAGGAGTCGGTGTTCCGGCTCGGCCAGGGGTTCCATGGCCAGTTCAGCCACGACGACGCGGCGAACCGGTATGCGGTCGACCTGGTCGTGCCCGAAGGCACGCCGGTGCTCGCCGCGCGCGACGGCGTGGTGATGCACGCGACCTCGGGCTTCCGCGAGGGTGGTGCCGAAGCCGGCCTCGCGAAGCGCGCCAACCTGATCCGCGTGCTGCACGACGACGGCAGCATGGCGCTGTACGCGCACCTGCAGGAAGGCGGGGTGCTGGTGCGGGCCGGCCAGCGCGTGACGCTCGGGCAGGTGATCGGGCGCTCCGGCAGCACCGGCTATTCCACGGGCCCGCACCTGCACTTCGCGGTGCAGGTCAATGGCGGGATGCAGCTGGAGTCGGTGCCGTTCCGGATGATCGGGCCCGCGGGGTTTCTGGGGCTGTGAGCCGCTCCTACGGGTCCGGCGATCGTGCGAGACTTTCGGCCCATGGATACCCCCCTCCGCCGCGTCGCGCGGCTCGCCCCCCTGCTGCTGCTCGCCGCGTGCGCCACCTCGCCGCGCGATCCCTCGCATTCGCGGTCGATCGACCGGCCGCTGCCGACCGCCGGCGAAGCCGTGCGCGTGCACGAGGCGTTCCTCACCCCGCCGCTGCCGGCGCTGGAGATCGATTCGGTCGCCGCGTGGGTCGCGCCCGACGGCGCGCCGTGGCTGATCTCGACCGCGAAGGAAACCCACCAGCTGGTCGTGCACGACGGCGACACCGGCGCGTTCGTGCGCACCGTCGGCCGGCGCGGCACCGCGCCGGGCGAGTTCGACCGGCCCAACGGCATCGCGGTGTACGCCGACCGCGTGTTCGTCGTCGAGCGCGACAACCATCGCGTGCAGGTGCTGTCGCTGCCCGATTTCGCGCCGCTGGTGTCGTTCGGCGCCGAGGTGCTGCGCAGCCCCTACGGCCTGTGGATGCACGAAATCGCGCCCGGCCAGCTGGAGCTGTTCGTCACCGACAGCTTCATGGCCGATTACCGCACCGAAACCGTGCCGCCGATGCACGAACTCGACCAGCGCGTGAAGCGCTTCCGCGTCGCGATCGACACGCCGGTGCCGACCGCCACGCTGGTCGGCCACTTCGGCGACACGACGGACGCGGGCGCGCTGCGGATGGTCGAATCGATCGCCGGCGACCCGGCGCACGACCGGCTGCTGATCGCCGAGGAAGACGTGCGTGTCGGCACCACGCTGCGCGTCTACCGCATGGACGGCGCGTACACCGGCAAGGACCTGCCGCCGCGGCATTTCCGCGCGCAGGCCGAAGGCGTCGCGCTGTGGGCGTGCCCCGACGCCGGCGGCTACTGGATCACCGCCGACCAGTCGAGCGACCGCACCGTGTTCCACCTGTTCGACCGGCAGACACTGGCGTTCGTCGGCAGCTTCGCCGGCGACGAAGTCGCGCTCACCGACGGCATCTGGCTGCACGCGAGCGGCACCCCGCGTTTCCCCGCCGGCGTGCTGTATGCGGCGCACGACGATGCGGGGGTGGGGGCGTTCGACTGGCGGGAAATCGCCGCGGCCCTGGGGCTGCGGGAAGACTGTGGGGCGTAAAAGGCGGATTGGGGATATCCGCCCTTGAAACCCCTATAATTCGCGCCCGCTCGCAGTCCCCCCTCCCATGCCCTCCCACACCACCGAAA
>CAMPHE010000172.1 GCA_946885815.1 uncultured Arenimonas sp. | reverse complement strand
CAGCGACGCCGAGAAGGCGATCGCCGAGGCGATCACCGCGGCCGACAGGGTCGCGATCGCGGCGATGCAGCAGCAGCTCGCCGCGCAGGTGGAACGCCTCGCGAAGGCCGAAGCCGCGCTCGCCGCCGGCAAGGTCACGAAGAAGGCGACCGAGGACCACCGCATCGCCACCGACAAGATCGCGCAGCTGAAGGCGCGCCTGGTCGACCTGCGCCGCGCGACGCCGGCGGCGGAAGGCGCGCGCATCTACCCCGGCACCTACGCGCCGGTGCTGACGTGGCACAGCGGCCGCCGCGTGCTGAAGCCGATGCGCTACCAGTGCCGGCCGGAAGGCAAGCCCGCGCTGTACGACCGCAGGTATCCGGGCACCTACAACGCCCGCCGCGACAACCTCGAGGGCTTCTGGCGCGGGCTGTTCGGGTTCCGCCACGGCGTGGTCGTCGCCGACGCCTTCTACGAGCACGTCGAGCAGGACGGGAAGAACGTGATCCTCGAATTCCGGCCCGACACCGGCGAACCGCTGCTTGCCGCGTGCCTGTGGAGCGAGTGGGGGCAGGGCGACGAGCGGCTGCTGTCGTTCGCCGCGATCACCGACGCGCCGCCGCCGGAAGTCGCGGCCGCCGGCCACGACCGCTGCATCATCCCGATCCGGCCGGAAAACCTCGACGCGTGGCTGCAGCCCGATCCCGCCGACCTCGCGGCGAGCTACGCGATCCTCGACGACCGCGCGCGGCCGTACTACGAACACCGCCTCGCGGCATGACCGGAGAACCCCGATGCGCCGACTGATCGCTTCCACTTTCGTGACGCTCGACGGCGTGATGCAGGCGCCCGGCGGCCCGGACGAAGACCCCACCGGCGGTTTCGCGCACGGCGGATGGATGTTCCCGTATTTCGACGAGGCGATGGACTTCGACGCGGCGGGCTTCGACGGCGCCGGCCGCGAACTGCTGCTGGGTCGCCGCACGTACGAGATCTTCGCGGCGTACTGGCCGTACCAGTCGGCCGACGACCCGACGGCGACCACGCTCAACGCGGCGCACAAGTACGTCGCCTCGCGCACGCTGTCGTCGCTCGACTGGGGGCCGTCCTCGCTGCTGCGCGGCGAAGCGGCCGACGCCGTCTCCGCGCTGAAGGCCACACCGGGCCCGGAGCTGCAGATCATCGGGAGCGGCGACCTGATCCAGTCGCTGCAGGCCGCGGCGCTGATCGACGAATACCACGTGTGGACGTTCCCGCTGGTGCTCGGCACCGGCAAGCGCCTGTTCGAGGCCGGCGCGCGGCCGTCGGCACTGCGCCTGACCGCGACGAAGACGTCCGCCACCGGCGTGGTGATGAGCACCTACGTGCCCGACGGCGACGTGCGCACCGGCACGTTCGAGACGCTGCCGCCGAGCGACGCGGAACGGGCGCGGCGGCGGGCGATGGCGGCGGGGAACTGGTAGGCGCGTCGCGGCGCGCGTCTCACGCGATGCACACCGGCGCCTTACGATCAGCCGGATGTCGCGCCCGCTCTCGCCATTCGTCCGCCATCTCGGCGAAGCCAAGCACCGCACGCGCCAGCTGCGGCTGAGCGTCGAGCGCGTGCACGACGCGGCGCTCGCCGCGGCCGGAACGACGGGCGATGACGCCGCACTGCATCGTGCGATCGCCGACATGCGCGCGCAGCTCGCGCTGCTCGAAGCGCTGGCGACACGCTGGCAGGCCGAACGGCACGAACCTCCGGAGCCGTCGCGTCGCAGCGCGGCCGTGCGCGACGAGATCGCCGCGTGGCTGGCTCGTGATCCGGGCCCGCACTGACGTCTTCACGCGCCGTGCGCGAAAGTAGCCGCCCGCCGGGTTTCGCCGGCGCCCCGAGCGGCGCTACGCTCCGGGTTCCGCTTCGCCGCGCCCGCTTCCGGAGATCGCCGATGACCTCGCCCGTCCGCCCGCTGCTGCTCGCCCTCGCGATCGCCTCTTCCACCGCCTGCGCCGACCCGGCGTCGCGCGCAGGAGACGCATCCGACGCCGCGCCCGAGGCCCCGGCCGCCGTCGCGGACCCCGCGGCCTCCGCCGGTGACGCGGCGATGGTGGCCCCCGACACGCACGCTTTCGCGAGCACCGCGTTCCATGCGTTCGCATCGCCGTGGGCGATGACGTTCCTGCCCGACGGCCGCCTGCTGGTCACCGAGAAGGCCGGCACGCTGCGGCTGTTCGATCCGGCGACGAAGACCGTCGGCGAGATCACCGGCGTGCCGGAGGTGGTGAACCGCGGGCAGGGCGGATTCGGCGATGTCGTGCTGCATCCGGAGTACGCGACCAACGCGATGGTCTACCTCAGCTATGTCGAGGCGGGCGACGGCGTCACCGGCGCCGCGGTCGCGCGGGCGAAGCTCGCGCTCGACGACGAGGGCGGCGGTACGCTGCAGGACCTGCAGGTCGTCTGGCGCCAGCAGCCGAAGGTCGACGGCAACGGGCACTTCGGGCATCGCATCGCCTTCGGGCCGGACGGCCTGATGTACGTGAGTTCCAGCGAGCGCCAGCACTTCGATCCGGCGCAGGACATGGGCGGCAACCTCGGCAAGATCGTCCGGCTGAACGACGACGGCACGCCCGCGGCGGGCAATCCGTTCGCCGACCAGGGCGGCGTCGCGGCGGAGGTATGGACGCTCGGCCACCGCAACATCCTCGGCATGGATTTCGACGCGCAGGGCCAGCTGTGGGCGCACGAGATGGGCCCAGCCGGCGGCGACGAGTTCAATCGCATCGTCGAAGGCAGGAACTACGGCTATCCGATCGTCTCCGACGGCGACCACTACGACGGCAAGGACATCCCCGACCACGCGACGCGCCCGGAATTCGAGAAGCCGCTGGTGACGTGGACGCCGGTGATCGCGCCGGCGGGCCTGGTGATCTACGACGGCGCGCTGTTCCCGGCCTGGCAGGGCGATGCGTTCATCGGCGGGCTCGCGTCGCAGGCGCTGGTGCGCGTCGCGATCGACGGCACCGCCGCGCGCGAGGCGCAGCGCTTCGACATGGGCGCGCGCATCCGCGAAGTGGAGCAGGGGCCCGACGGCGCGCTGTGGGTGCTGGAGGACGGCCCCGAGGGGCGCCTGCTGAAGCTGACGCCGTCGCCGCTGTGACGGCGGCCGAGCTGGAGCTGCGCAACCGGGTCACCGTCGAAGGCGACGGGCCGGCGACGCTGCTGTTCGCGCACGGCTTCGGCTGCGACCAGTCGATGTGGCGCTTCCTGCGCCCGCATTACGCCGGCCGCTTCCGCACGATCGCCTACGACCTGACCGGCAGCGGCGGTTCCGCGCTGGCGGCGTACGACCGCGAGCGCTACGGCACGCTGCAGGGCCACGCCGACGACATGGTGGCGATCGCGCGCGAGTTCGGGCGCGGGCCGGTGGTGGTAGTGGGGCATTCGGTGAGCGCGATGATCGGCGCGCTCGCCGGCATCGCCGCGCCGGAGCTGTTCGCCGCGCACGCGATGATCGGCCCGTCGCCGTGCTACATCGACGACCCCGCTACCGGCTACGTCGGCGGCTTCGGCCGCGCCGACATCGAATCGCTGCTGGAGACGCTGGAAGGCAACTACCTCGGCTGGTCGAGCACGATGGCGCCGGCGATCATGGGCGCGCCGGACCGCCCGGAGCTCGGCGCCGAGCTCACCAACAGCTTCTGCCGTACCGACCCGGACATCGCCGCGCACTTCGCCCGCGTGACGTTCCTGTCCGACAACCGCGCCGACCTGCCGAAGCTCACCGCGCCGACGCTGGTGGTGCAGTGCGACGACGACATCATCGCGCCGACCTGCGTCGGCGACTACCTGGTGCGCACGCTGCCGGACGCGACGCTGGCGCTGATCGACAACGTCGGCCACTGCCCGCACATGAGCGCGCCCTGCGCCTGCGTCGACGCGATCGACGCCTTCCTCGCCGCCCGCCTGCCGGACCGTGCCGCCGGTTGACGACTCGCTGCCGGACGCCGACCGCCTGTGGGACCAGGCGGCCTGCGGCCTGCTGCTGACCGACGCGAACGGGCTGGTGCTGCGCGCCAACGCGACGTTCTGCGGCTGGATCGGCGTCGAGGCCGCCGCGCTCGTCGGCCAGCGGCGCCTGCAGGACCTGATGACGGTCGGCGCGCGCATCTTCCACCAGACGCACTGGGCGCCGCTGCTGCAGCTGCAGGGGTCGGTGGCGGAGGTGAAGCTCGATCTCGCCGGCCCCGGCGGCAAGCCGTTGCCCGTCGTCATGAACGCGCGGCGCTACGGGCACGCGGGCCGCATGCTGCACGACATCGCGCTGTTCGTCGCCAGCGACCGGCATGCCTACGAACGCGAGCTGCTGGCGGCGCGTCGGCGCGCCGAGACGCTGGCGGTCGAGCAGCGCGAAGCGCGCGAGGCGCTGCTGCTGGCCGAAGCGCGGTTCCGGCTGGCGCTGGATGCGGGCGATCTGCACTACTACGAAGCCGACCCGCACACCGGGGAACGTTTCCTCGGCGACGACTTCGCCACGCTGCTCGGGCTGCCGCCGCAACCGATCACCACGCAGCGCTACCACGCGGCGATCGTCGCGGACGACGCGGCCGCCGCGATCGCGGCGTTCGAGGGCCTGCGCCGCGATCCGTCGCGCGGCTTCCGGGTGGTCTATCGCCTGCGCGGCGAGGACGGCCGCACCCGCGTCGTGCAGTCGATCGCGCGGGCGGTGCATGACGCCGCCGGCGGCGTCG
>CAMPHE010000171.1 GCA_946885815.1 uncultured Arenimonas sp. | reverse complement strand
TCGCCGATTTCGGCCAGTCGCGCGGCGGCAACACCGCCAGCATCCTGCCGAACGACCCGCTGCACGCCGCGCGCTACGGTCGGCTGATCCTGATGCGCGACAACATCATCCGCCACCCCGAAGCCCAGGGCGTGGCCGGCGCGACGTGGCGCGCGGCGATCGCGGCCGCGCATGCCGACGACCTGCAGCCGGAAGGCAGCGTGCAGCGCACGCTGTGGCACGAGATCGGCCACTACCTCGGCGTCGACCGCACCCGCGACGGCCGCGAGCTCGGTGCCGCGCTGCAGGACACCGCCGATCTGCTCGAGGAGATGAAGGCCGACCTGGTCTCGCTGCACGCGGTGCCGCGGCTGCGGGCGACCGGTTACTACACCGATGCGCAGGCGCGCGCGGTGTACGCGTCCGGCATCCTGCGCGTGCTGCAGCGCAACCAGCCGCGCCGCGACCAGCCGTACAACACGATGCAGCTGATGCAGTGGAACTGGTTCCTCGACCAGGGCGTGCTGGCGTTCGATCCGGGGACCCGTCGCATGGCCATCGACTACGCGAAATACCCCGCTGCCGTCGAAGCGCTGCTGCGCGAGGTGCTGGCGCTGCAGGCGGCGGGCGATCGGGCGGAGGCCGAAGCGTTCATCGCCCGCTGGACGACATGGGATCCGCAGTTGCACGAGCCGGTGTCGCAGGCGATCCGCGCCGCCCTGCCGTATCGCTACTCGCTCTACCGCTACGCCGCCCTCGAGACCGAAAATCTGCTCAGAGCAGATTAAAAACTTGCTCAGAGCAGATTAACCGGCGTCAGAGCACGCCGGCGGCCAGCGCCGCGCCGACGGCGAACAGCAGCGCCGCGACCAGCCGCTGCACCTGGGCCATCGTCAGCTTGTGCAGGTGGCGGTTGCCGAGCCACGCGCCGGCGAACGCCGACAGCGTCGCGGCGACCAGCAGCGGCAACTGAGCGAGCGAAAGCTCGCGCCACATCGCGCCGGCGTAGACGCCCAGACGCGACACGTCGATCAGCACCGCGATCGCGGCGCCGGTGGCGATGAACGCCTCCTTCCCCAGCCCCGCGCGGACGAGGAACGCGGCGCGCAGCGCGCCCTGCATCCCGGCCAGGCCGCCGAAGAACCCGCTGAGCGCGCCGCCGAGCGGGATCCAGCGCGGCGCGAAGGCCAGCGCGCGGAACCGCGCCGACAGTTCCAGCGCCGCGAACACGATCAGCAGCCCGCCGATCGCGAGCTTCACCGGCACGACGACGAATTCGCGGCCACCGAGCGTCCATGCGAGCAGCGGCGGCCGTGCCGCGAGCCCGGCCAGCAGCCACGCGCCGACCAGCGCGGCCGCCAGGGCCGGCAGCCCGAACCGCCAGAGCACGCCGCGATCGACATGCCGGCGCACCAGCGCGAGCTTGAACAGGCCGTTGAGCAGATGCACGACGCCGGTCAGCGCCACCGCCTGGTCCACCGGGAAGAACAGCGCGAACGCAGGCAGCAGCAGCGTGCCGAGCCCGAAGCCGGAATAGAACGTCAGCAGCGACGCGAGCAGCGCGACGGTGCAGACGAGGACGAGCGCGGTCATGGCGCGAGCCTAGCCGACGGCGGGCGCCGTGGAGGGCTTGACGTACTGTGCGCCGCTCTGTACTGTGCGCCGCATGGTATCGATCGATCCCGGCGACAAACTCGAACTCGAACTGCGCCGCGGCGTGCTGGTCCTGGCCGTGCTGTCGCAGCTGCGGGCGCCGCGCTACGGCTACGAACTGCGCCAGGCGCTGGGCGAGCGCGGCCTGCCGATCGAGGAAGGCACGCTCTATCCGCTGCTTCGGCGTCTGGAAGCGCAGGGCGTGCTCGCCAGCGAATGGCGCGTCGAAGGCGGCCCGCCGCGCAGGTACTACGCCCTCAACGCCGAGGGCCGGAAGCTGTTCCGCACCCTGCGCGGGTCGTGGCAGGGCCTGAACGCCGCGATGGATCGACTACTGGAAGGGGAATGACGATGGATGCCGATGCCGTGATCACCGCGTACGTGGCCGATGTCGCCGCGCGCCTGCCGCGCCGCCGCCGCGGCGACGTCGCGTTCGAGCTGCAGGCACTGCTCGCGGAGGAACTGCAGGGTGTGGCCGCCGCCGAGGGGCGCGCGCCGGATGCGCCGATGGCCCTCGCGCTGGTACGCGCGTTCGGCGAGCCGGCCGAAGTCGCCGACCGCTACCGCACGCCGCTGACGGTCATCGATGCGGCGGACGGCCGGCGCTTCGTCGTCGCATCGGTCGTCGGACTGCTGCTGATCTGGATCGCGGGGTTCGCGTCCGTGCTGCGGGACGCGCCGGGCCTGGACACGCTGTCGCTGCTCGGCCGCTGGTGGGTGGGAACGGTGATCCCGTCGCCGTGGTGGCCGGGCGTCCTCGTCCTCTGGTTCGGCGCGGCCGCGTGGGGGCGTCGCCGCGGCCCGCGCGCATCGGCATGGACACCGCGCGCTCCGGACGCGATCAACGGGGGTCGCGCCGCCATCGCGCTGGGGCTGGTGGGGATGCTCGCCGGCATCGGCATCCTGCTGCAGCCGGCGCGCGTGCTCGACCTGTTCTGGCCCGGCACCGCCGCGCCGGCCGCGGTCGCGGCGCTCACGTACAGCGCGGAGTTCGTCGCGCTGCGCGGCCCGGTGCTGCTGGCGCTGGTCGCCGCCAACGTGCCCATCGCCCTCGTCGTGCTCGTCAGCGGCCGTCGCCCGGCGTGGCTGCGCCGCACCGAAGTCGTGCTGTCGGCCGCGACCTGCGCGGCGATGGTGTGGGCGATCGCCGGTGGTCCGATCATGGCCACCGGATTCGCCGACCGCACCGCGAAGGGCGCGATGGCGCTCATCGTGCTGGTCATCGCCGCGTGCGCGCTGTGGCTCTGGTGGCGCCGGGTGCGCCCAGCCGCCGCCGCGACCCCGCGCCCCGCGAATAATCTGCTCTGAGCAAGTTTTTAATTTGCTCTGAGCAGATTTTCAATCCGCGGTGCGCAGCGCCAGCGCGTAGATTCCGAGTCCGACGAGGGCGGTCGCGGCGCCGACATAGCCGGTCGACGTCCAGCCGAATCCCGCCGTGATCGCGAGTCCGCCCAGCCACGGGCCGAGCGCGTTGGCCGCGTTGAACGCCGCGTGGTGCGACGCGGCGGCGAGCGTCTGCGCATCGCCCGCGACGTCCATCAGATGCGATTGCAGCAGCGGACCGAGCGCGCCCAGGCCGCCGATCGCGACGGTCGCCAGCAGCAGCGTCGGCAGCGACTGCGCCGCCCACGGGAACGCGAGCAGCACGCCGATCGCCCACACCAGCACGAACCCCGCGCCGCGCAGCCGGTAGCGGTCGAACAGCCAGCCGCCGGTGAAGTTGCCGATCACGCCGCCCAGACCGAACCCGGCCAGCGCGACCGGAATCCACGCCGGCGACACGCGCGTCACGTGCAGCATCGTCGGCGCGATGTAGCTGAACACCGCGAACATCCCGGCGAAACCGATCGCCCCGATGCCCAGCGCCTGCCACACCGGCAACCGGTGGAACGCGCGCAGCTCGCGTCGCGGATCCGAACGCGCGGCATGCACGCGCGCCGGCAGCCAGCGCGCGAGCAGCCCGGCGGTGAGCAGCGCGATCACGGCGACCGCGGCGTACACCCAGCGCCAGTCGACGTGCTGGCCGGCCCACGTCGCGATCGGATTGCCGATCAGGATCGCCAGCGTCAGCCCCAGCATCACGAAACTCACCGCGCGTCCGCGCCGGTCCGGCGGGCTGATCGCCACCGCCACCAGCGCCGCCACGCCGAAGTACGCGCCATGGGGCAACCCGGCGACGAAGCGCGCGAGCATCACCGTGCCGTAGGTCGGCGCCAGCGCGCTGGCGAGATTGCCGAGCGCGTAGAACCCCATCAGCGCGAGCAGCAGCGGCTTGCGCCGCCAGCCGGCGCCCAGCACCGCCAGCACCGGCGCGCCCACGACCACGCCGAGCGCGTACGCGCTGATCAGATGCCCGATCCGCACTTCGTCCACGCCGAGCGACGCCACCATCGCCGGCATCAGCCCCATGCCGGCGAACTCGCTGGTGCCGATCGCGAAGCCGCCGAGCGTCAGCGCGAACAGGATCGCCGCGACGCGGCGCGGGGACAGGGCATCGATGGCCACGCGGCGCGGTTCCAGGCCCGGTCGGTTCAGCCTTCCACCGCCTTCTCGAGGGCCGCGATGTCGATCCTGCGCATCGTCATCATCGCCTCGAACGCGCGCTTCGCCGTCTCGCCGCCGGCCTTCATGTAGCCGGTCAGCCGGCGCGGCGTGATCTGCCACGACACGCCCCAGCGGTCCTTGCACCAGCCGCAGACGCTCGCCTGCCCGCCGCCGTCGACGATCGCGTTCCAGTAGCGGTCGGTTTCGGCCTGGTCGTCGGTCGCGACCTGGAAACTCACCGCCTCGCTGTGCGTGAACACCGGCCCGCCGTTGAGCAGCACGAACGGCGTGCCGAGGATCACGACGTCGACGGTGAGCACGTCGCCGGCCTTGCCGGCGGGGAAATCCGACGGCGCACGCAGGATGTCGCCGACCCGGCTGTCGGGAAAGGTCTCGGCGTAGAAACGCGCGGCGGCTTCGGCGTCGCCGACGTACCACAGGCAGGGTTGCAGCTTCGGGATCATCGCGGGGCTCCTTCGGCGGTCGGGAACACCGAGGGTACCCGGTCGGCGACGCGCCGCGTCGAGCTGCCACACTTCTCCCC
>CAMPHE010000170.1 GCA_946885815.1 uncultured Arenimonas sp. | reverse complement strand
GAAGAAGTGCGCCGCGACCAGCAGCGCCACCGGCAGCAGCAGCCGCGCGATCATCGCCGGCACCAGCAGGTAGCCGCCGGCATCCTCGTCGCGCTCGGCCGGCACCAGGTCGGTGTCGACATCGGCCGACACCGCGCGCTGCTGCGACGGCCGCGCGACGCTTTCGGCCGGCGGCCGGAAACGACGCAGCAGCGCATACACCGTCAGCGCGACCGCGCCGAGCACGGTGATCTCGCCGAGCGTGTCGAGCGCGCGGAAGTCCACCAGCATCACGTTGACCACATTCGTGCCGCCACCTTCCGGCAGCGCGCGCTCGAGGAAAAACGGCGAGATGCTCTGCGGCGCCGGTCGCGTCAGCAGCGCGTAGGACAGCGCCGCCATGCCGCCACCGACACCGATCGCCAGCACCAGGTCACGCCCGCGCCGCAGCCGGCCACGCAGCGGATGGCGCTCGGCAACACCTTCCAGCCGCATCGGCATCCAGCGCAGGCCGAGCAGGAGCAGCGTGGTGGTGACGATCTCCACGACGATCTGCGTCAGCGCGAGGTCGGGCGCCGAGAACCACGCGAAGGTGAGGCAGGTGACGAGTCCGGCGCCGCCCATCAGCGCGATCGCCACCAGCCGGTGGAACTTCGCCATCGCCGCCGCGCCGATCGCGCAGATCATGCCGATGATCCACAGCAGCACGAACGGCTGCGACGCCGGCAGGCGCGCGCGGTCGCCCCATTCCAGCGGCGTACCGCGCGCGGCCAGCAGCGCCAGCGCGGCCGCGATCACCACCACCGCGAACAGCTGCGGCTGCATCCGCCGCGTGCTGGCCAGGCGCAGGAACGCACGCGAGCCGCGCGTGGCGGCGAGCAGCACGCTCTCGAACAGGTGGCGACCGTTGAAGCGGCGCACCACCGGCGTGTCGAGCAGGAACCCGTGCGCCTGCTGCCGGCGCAGCCACAGATAACCGAGCACGCCGCCGACGATCGCGACCAGGCTCATCAGCAGCGGCGGCGTCACGCCGTGCCACACCGCGAGGCTGTACGCCGGCAGCGTGCCGCCGACCACCGGCGCCGCGGCGGCCGCGAGCGACGGCCCGATCGAGAGCCCGGGAACGATGCCGACCACGAGGCACGCCAGCACCAGGACCTGCACGGGCACGCGCATCCAGCGCGGCGGCTCCTCGGGCACGCGCGGCAGGTCGGTGGACGGTTCGCCGAAGAAGATGTCGTAGCCGAAGCGCAGCGAATACACGACCGCGAACACGCCGGCGACCGTCGCGACGACCGGCAGCGTCATCTCCACCCACGGATGCGAATCCAGGAACACCGCTTCGGCGAAGAACATCTCCTTCGACAGGAAGCCGTTGAGCAGCGGCACCCCGGCCATCGCGCCGGTCGCGACGAGCGCGAGCGTGCCGGTGCGCGGCATCGCGCGGATCAGCCCGTTGAGCCGGCCGATGTCGCGGGTGCCGGTTTCGTGGTCGACGATCCCGGCCGCCATGAACAGCGACGCCTTGAACGTGGCGTGGTTCATGATGTGGAACACCGCCGCCACCGCCGCCAGCGGGCTGTTCAGCCCGAACAGCAGGGTGATCAGCCCGAGGTGGCTCACCGTCGAATACGCGAGCACGCGCTTGAGGTCGCGCTGGAACATCGCCGCATAGGCGCCGAGCAGCAGCGTCAGCGCGCCGGTCCCGCCGACCAGCCAGAACCACAGCTCGGTGCCCGACAGCACCGGCCACAGGCGCCCGAGCAGGAACACGCCGGCCTTCACCATGGTCGCCGAGTGCAGGTAGGCCGACACCGGCGTCGGCGCCGCCATCGCCCGCGGCAGCCAGAAGTGGAACGGAAACTGCGCGCTCTTGGTGAACGCGCCGACCAGCACCAGCCCGAGCATCGGCGGGTAGAGCGCATGCGCCCGGATCACATCGCCCGCGGCCAGCACCGCGTCGAGCTCGTAGGTGCCGGCGATGTGGCCGAGCAGCACGACCCCGGCCAGCAGGCACAGCCCGCCACCGCCGGTGACGACCAGCGCCATCCGCGCGCCGCGCTGCGCGTCGGTGCGGTGGTGCCAGTAGCCGATCAGCAGGAACGAGACGAGGCTGGTGAGTTCCCAGAACACGACCAGCTGCAGCAGGTTGCCCGACAGCACGACGCCGAGCATCGCGCCCATGAACGCGAGCAGCAGCGCGTAGAAGCGCGCCACCGGGTCGTCGGGCGACATGTAGTAGCGCGCGTACAGGCACACCAGCGCGCCGATCACGGTGACGACCAGTGCGAACATCCACGCGAAGCCGTCCATCCGCA
The DNA here is from genome assembly GCA_946885815.1 of uncultured Arenimonas sp. Next base: position 2,493 of record CAMPHE010000170.1, on the reverse strand, counting down.
GCACGAGGTCGAGCCCCAGCGACGGCACCCACGCGATCGTCTCGCGCAGCACGCCGCCGTCGCGCACTTCCGGGAACAACAGCAGCACGTGCAGCGCGGCCATCGCCGCGACGATGCCGGCGACGCCGGCCAGCACGGTGCGGGCGCGGGTCGGCAGGAACGCGGTGAGCGCCGCGCCCGCGAACGGGAACAGCAGCAGCAGGAGCAGGGTCATGCGCGGGGGGTCGGCGTGGCCATCTCCCGCATGTTAACCGGCGCGTCGGCGGCCCGGCCTCAAGCGATGGCGAGGATGCGTCCGTCCGCGTCGACGACCAGCCGCGCCCGTGCGCTGCCGTGCCAGAAAGTCGCGCGCCAGCGGCCTTCGTCGCGGCCGGTCCCGCGCTCGCACAGCGTCGCGATCCTGCCGTTCGCCATCAGCGCGCGGAATTCCTCCACCGGCAGCGACAGCAGCGCGGCGATACGCGCCGCGTCGATGTCGATCGTGTTCACAGGCCGAGCCCGGCGGCGTCCTCGGCGTGCAGCGAGGCGTAGTCGTCGAGGGAATCGGGCAGGCGCGCGGCGAGGTCGTCGGTGTCGGACGAATCGTCGTCCGTGGGAAGCAGCGGCATCGTGATCGGCATCGGGTCACCTCCGACGCCATGGTCTCGCGCCGGTCGGCGGCGTTCCCTGACCTGGATCAGCCCACGGGGACGTGCGGTAGGCTCGTGCCTTCACGGAGAGTCGCCATGCCCCTGAGCTGGAACGAGATCAAGACGCGCTCGATCGCCTTCGCCAAGGAGTGGGAAGGCGAAGGCGCCGAAGATGCCGAGGCCAAGTCGTTCTGGGACGCGTTCTTCGCCGTGTTCGGCGTGCACCGGCGGCGCATCGCCAGCTTCGAGGTGCCGGTGAAGCGCGAGGACGGCAGCGGCGGCTTCATCGACCTGCTGTGGAAGGGCATCCTGCTGGTGGAGCACAAGTCGCTGGGCAAGGACCTCGACCGTGCCTACGGCCAGGCCCGCGATTACTTCCCGGGCCTGAAGGATCGCGACCTGCCGCGCTACGTGCTGGTGTCGGATTTCGCGCGTTTCCGGCTGCACGACCTGGAGACCGGCGAGAAGCACGAATTCGCGCTGAAGGAACTGCACCGGCACATCCGGCTGTTCGGCTTCATCGCCGGCTACCAGAGCCGCGCGTTCAAGGACGAGAACCCCGCCAACGTGCGCGCCGCCGAACGCATGGGCAAGCTGCACGACGCGCTGCGCGACGACGGCTACACCGGCCACGCACTGGAAGTGCTGCTGGTGCGGATCCTGTTCTGCCTGTTCGCCGAGGACACCGGCATCTTCGAGCCGCGCCGACGCTTCCAGGACTTCATCGAGCAGCGCACGGCCGAGGACGGCAGCGACCTCGGCGGGCAGCTCGCGAACCTGTTCGCCGTGCTCGACACGCCGGCCGACCAGCGCCAGAAGAGCCTCGACGCGCAGCTGGCCGGCTTCCCGTACGTGAACGGCCGGCTGTTCCAGGAACGGCTGGCGCCGGCCGCGTTCAACGCGACGATGCGCGAACGCCTGCTCGACGCCGCCGGACTGGACTGGAGCGAGATCAGCCCGGCGATCTTCGGCGCGCTGTTCCAGTCGATCATGGACGCGAAGGCGCGACGCAATCTGGGCGCGCACTACACCAGCGAGAAGAACATCCTGAAGCTGATCGGCCCGCTGTTCCTCGACGGGCTGCGCGCCGAGTTCGCGAAAGTGAAGGCGAGCCGGCCGAAGCTGCACGAATTCCACGAGAAGATCGCGGGCCTGACCTTCCTCGACCCGGCGTGCGGCTGCGGCAACTTCCTGGTCATCGCGTACCGCGAGCTGCGGCTGCTCGAACTGGACGTGATCGAGGCGCTGTACCAGAAGGACCAGGAAGCCGGCCAGGTGACCGACCCGCGGCTGCTGATCAAGTGCAACGTCGACCAGTTCTACGGCATCGAGATCGAGGAGTTCCCGGCGCAGATCGCCCAGCTCGCGATGTGGCTGGTCGACCACCAGGTGAACCTGCGCGTGAGCGAGCTGTTCGGCAACCCGTTCGAACGGCTGCCGCTGAAGAAGTCGGCGACGATCGTGCACGGCAACGCGCTGCGCATCGACTGGAACGACGTGGTGCCGGCGGCGGAGCTGGATTACATCCTCGGGAATCCGCCGTTCGTGGGGTCCAAGCTGATGACTGCGGAGCAGCGCGGCGATCTGCTCGCTATCGCAGGCGATATTCGCGGCGCCGGAATTCTAGACCTCGTCGCTGCGTGGTATCTGAAGGCGGTCCGCTTCATGACCGCCAATCCTGCAATCCGGACAGCGCTGGTGTCGACGAGCTCGATTGTTCAAGGCGAGCAGGTGGGGGTTCTCTGGAGCGAAATCTTCAGACAAGGAGCCAGCATCAATTTTGCGCATCGGACGTTCCAATGGAGCAACGAAGCGAGCGGCATGGCGGCCGCAGAGATTCAAAATCGAAGGAAATTTACTTCAA
>CAMPHE010000169.1 GCA_946885815.1 uncultured Arenimonas sp. | reverse complement strand
ACGGCGGCCGGCGTCGGCGAGGCGACCGGCGGCGCGTCGGCGAGCAGTTTCAGGGGGAGCGGAACGGGCGACATCGGGGGCGGACGCGGAAGCGGTGGGGCCGCGCAGTTTACCCCTGTCGCGCCCGTCGCCGCGGCGCTAAGCTCGATCGCACGGAGGAAACCGCGATGAATCCGGAAGATCCCGCCAGGATCGCCGCCCAGCTGGTCGAGCTCCGCCTCGAACATCGCGACCTCGACGACGCGATCGCGCGCCTCGCCGCGTCGATCGAATCCGACGAGCTCACCGTGAAGCGCCTGAAGAAGCGCAAGCTGCGGCTGAAGGACATGATCGCCGCGCTCGAGAGCCGCCTCATCCCCGATCTCGACGCCTGACCCCGCGCCCGCCCGACGGCCGCCCGCCCGCGGCGCCACCGTTATCCGGATTCACCACGCCGGACACCACCGGGGCCACCGCCCGGGCATATGATCGCGCCGTGGCCTCAGCCACACCTTCAATTCGACCTTGCAACGCGTCACAGGGGAAAAACATGGAAGCACTCACCAGAACGCTGCTCGGCACGGCGATCGCCGCGCTGTTCGCCACGCCACTCGCCAACGCCGGGACCTCGCTCCCGCCTTCACAGCATCTGTCGGCCGCCGCCCGCAAGGCGGCGCCCATCCAGCCCGCCGCGCCGACCGACCGGCTCGTCGTCAAGTTCCGCGATGACGTGCCCGCGACCGGGCGCAGCAACGCGATGGCGCGCGTGGCCGCGTCGAACGGCATGAAGGCCCAGGTCGGTCGTCGTCTGGCCGTGGGCGCCAACGTCGTGCGCCTCGACCGCAAGCTCGACCACGTACGGGTCGCGGCCCTGCTCGCGCAGCTGCGTGCCGATCCGGCCGTGGAATACGCCGTCGTCGACCGGATGATGCATCGGCTGGAAACGCCGCCGGCGCCGCCTTCGCTGCTCTTCGCGCCGACCGACCCCGATTACGCGACCGACCAGTGGCACTACCACGACCCGGTCGGCGGCATCAACGCCGAAGGCGCATGGGATGTGGTGCGCGGCGCGGGCGCCGTGGTCGCGGTGCTCGACACCGGCATCACCGACCATCCCGACCTGATCGGGAACACGCTTGCGGGCGGCTACGACTTCATCAGCGACGGCGCCGTCGGCGGCGACGGCGGTGGCCGCGACAGCGACCCGCACGATCCGGGCGACTTCGTGGCCGCCGAGCAGTGCGGCAGCGGCTCGACGGAAGAGGCGTCGTCGTGGCACGGCACGCACGTCGCCGGCACGGTCGCCGCCACCGCCAGCAACGGCATCGGTGGCACCGGCGTCGCCTTCAAGGCCAAGGTGCTGCCGGTCCGCGTGCTCGGCAAATGCGGCGGCTACAACTCCGACATCGCCGACGCGATCGTCTGGGCTTCGGGCGGAACGGTCCCCGGGGTGCCGATGAACGCCAATCCGGCCGAAGTGATCAACATGAGTCTCGGCGGCGGCGGCTCGTGCGATCCGATGACGCAGGAAGCGATCAACACCGCCGTCGCCAACGGCAGCGTCGTCGTCGTGGCGGCGGGCAATTCGTATTCGAGCGTCGAGGACTTCTCGCCGGCGAGCTGCCAGAACGTGATCACCGTCGCCTCGAACGACCAGAATGGCGTGCGCTCGTATTTCTCGAACGCGGGCGGCCTGATCGACGTCGCGGGGCCGGGCGGTTCGCCGGGCATCCATTCGACGGTCAACGCCGGCGCGACCGTACCCGGCGCGCACGTCTACGGCACGATGCAGGGCACCTCGATGGCGGCGCCGCACGTCGCCGGCATCGCGGCGCTGATGCAGGCGCTGGATCCGAATTCGCCCGCGCGCGTCGAGGAACTGCTCAAGGCCACCGCCCGGGCGATGCCGGGCGCCGCCTGTCCGGGCACCTGCGGTGCGGGCCGGGTGGACGCGTCGGCGGCGATCGACGCGGTCCTCGGCGTGGTGCCGCTCGCGGCGCCGACGGTCCTGCGCAACGGCGTGACGCAGTTCGTGCCGGAAGGCGCGAAGGGTTCGCGGGCGCGCTACATCTTCTACACGTACAACACGCTCAACAACCTCAAGTTCGCGCTCGCCGGTGGCACGGGCAACGCCGATCTGTACGTCCGTTACGGCGCGATGCCGACGACCACGACCTACGACTGCCGTTCCGATGCCGCCGGCAACCTGGAGTCGTGCCCCATCGCCTCGCCGCTTGCCGGCAAGTACTACGTGATGGTCCGCGGCGGGGCCGCGCACGCCGGCGCCCGGCTGACGGCCAGCTACAACGGCAACACGTGGGAGAACCGCACCGACACTCCGATCCGTGACGCCGGTACCTGGGCCACGTCGCAGCTGTTCGTGCAGAAGCGCGCCGGCAACGCCTCGTCGGCGGCCCCGGTGACGGTGGTGCTGCAACACACGTGGGTCGGCGATCTGTCGGCGACGCTGCAGGCACCGGACGGCACGCAGTACCCGCTGTTCGCCCAGGGCGGGCGCAGCGGCTCCGCGCTCAACGAGACCTTCCTCGTGAACCTGTCGAGCGAAGCGAAGAACGGCACCTGGACCCTGCTCGTCAAGGACCACGCCGGCGTGGACGTCGGCCACATCGACAATTTCCGCATGAAGCTCTGACCCGCGGTCGCGGCACCCGGCCCTCCTTCGGCGACGAAGGAGGGCCTTCCCCGCCGGTCAGGGCTGCGCGACGCGGCTCACCGCTTCCGGCGACAGCTTCGAGATCGTGTGCCGCAGCTCGCGGTTGAGCACGACCTTCGCGTCCTTCTCCCACGCCATCAGCTGCTCGTCGAAATCGAGCTTGCCGTTCTCGGCGACCCACACGAGCTTGAGCTCGCGCAGCTTGCCGATGAAGCCGCGGAACAGCGAGCGGTCGAAGAACTCGGGCGCCGCCGGCGCGTACAGCAGGCTCAGGCGCTGCGCGGTGAGCTGGCACAGCGATTCCAGTTCGCCGGCGCTGAGCGTGCGCGGGCCGTTCTTCACCAGCGTCGTGATCGCGATGAAGTAGCGCTCGAACGCCTGCTGCAGGCTGTGGCTGATCGCGCGCAGGCGGAACACCTCGTCGGTCTGTCCCGGCCCGCGCGAGATGATGCCGCCTTCGTCGTCGTTGGCGACGTGCAGCAGGCCCTCGGCGATGAACAGGTCGACGGTGGCGTCCAGGCGCTCGGCGAAACCGTCGGCATCCCACGGCAGGAACAGTTCCTCCTGCACGAACGGATAGATCGTGCGGCCGAGACGCAACAGACCGGCGCGGCTCATCCGCCGGTTGTTCTGGAAGCACAGCGCGACCCAGCTCGCGGCCACGAACAGGTGCAGCACGTTGTTGCGGAAATAACTCTGCAGCACCGCCGTCTCGCCTTCCATCGACAGCACGTCGCCCAGCGGATGCACGGTACGCACCAGCACGCCGATCTTCTCGCCGTGGGCGATGATCTCGGCCGGCGACAGCGCGGTGACGGTGACGCGGTCGGAATAGGGCAGCTCCGCCAGCAGCTTGCGGCTCAGCGCCAGCTGCGCGAGCAGGTCGGCTTCCGACATCGCGTGCTTGGGCGTCGACAGCAGCGTCAGCGCCAGCAGGTTCACCGGGTTCACGTCCGCCGCGCGGTTGACGTTGACCTGGATGCGCGTGGCGATGTCCTCGACCGCGTCGCTCAGCCATGCCGGCTTCTCCGCGCCCGCGTCGGCGCGCCAGTCGGGCGCATGCTTCGACAGCACCGCGTCGAGGAAGATCGGCTCGCCGAAGTTCACCGCGACCTTGCCGTAGTGCTGGCGCAGGATGCCGGCGCCGGCCTTCAGCAGCGCCCACATGGTTTCCTTTTCCTTCGGCTGCCCGCTGAGTTCCTCGAGGTAGCTCTTGCCCTCGATCAGCTTCTCGTAGCCGATGTACACCGGCTGGAACACCACCGGCCGCCGCGGCGCGCGCAGGAACGCCTTGAGCGTCATCACGATCATGCCGCCCTTCGGCGCCAGCAGCCGGCCGGTGCGCGAGCGGCCGCCCTCGATGAAGTACTCGAGCGAGAACCCCTCGCCGACGAGCTGCGCCACGTATTCGCCGAGCACCGCCGCGTACAGCGCGTTGCCGCGGATCGAACGGCGGATGAAGAACGCGCCGCCGCGCCGCAGGATCGAGCCCAGCACCGGCATGTTGAGGTTGATGCCGGCGACGATGTGCGGCGGCACGATGCCCTTCGTGTACAGCAGGTAGCTCAGCAGCAGGTAATCCATGTGGCTGCGGTGGCTGGGCACGTAGATCACCTCGTGCCCCGGCGCGACCTGCTTGAGCGTGTCGAGATGGTTCACGACGACGCCGTCGTAGATCCGGTTCCAGAACGACGTCAGCGCGAACGACGCCGAGCGCACCACCGGATTGGAGTAGTCGGCGGCGATCTCCCACGCGAAGGCGTGCGCCTTCTTCCACGCCTCGAGGTATTCGGTGCTGTCGCGGCGGGCCTGGTCGGCGATGGCCTTGCGCACCGGCTCGGCGTCGAGCACGCGGTCCACGAGCAGGCGCCGCGTCGACAGGTCGGGGCCGATCACCGCGGTCTTGATGCGCCGGAAATGCGCCCGGAGCACGCGGCCGACCTTGCGCACCTGCAGCTCGTGCGGCAGGTCCTCGCCGAGGATTTCCCAGACGCGCACGCCCGGCGAGAACTGCACGACGGTGTCGCGGCCGTTGAGCAGGATCGCCAGCAGGCGCCGGAAACGGCCCACCAGCGCCCAGTTCTCGGAGAACAGCACCGAGAACCAGCCCGACTGCCGGTGGGGCGCGCGGCCGACGAAGA
>CAMPHE010000168.1 GCA_946885815.1 uncultured Arenimonas sp. | reverse complement strand
CGATGAACATGCTGACGCCGTTCCTGATCTTCGCGATCGCGGTCAGCCACGGCGAACAGATGATCAACCGCTTCCGCGGCGAGATCTTCTTCGGCGGGCTGGAGGAAGGCACGGTCGACGAGTTGCGCGCCCGCGCGGCCCATGCGGTCGGGCCGGTCGAGGCCGCGCGGCTGTCGTTCCGCATGCTGCTGGTGCCGGGTGCGGTGGCGCTGCTGGCCGGCTGCATCGGCTTCGCGGCCATCATGGTGATCCCGATCGCCATGGTGCGCGAGCTGGCGATCACCGCCACGGTCGGCGTCGCGCTCACGATCCTCACCGACCTCGTGCTGCTGCCGGTGCTGCTGAGCTACACGAAGCTGCGCAACCTCGACCGCAAGCGCGAATTCCGCCTGCGCCAGCTCACGCGCTTCGATCGCGTGTGGGCGGCGCTGTCGAAGCTGTCGAAGCCGACCGCGGCGGCGATCGTGATCGCCATCGGCCTGGCCACGTGGTTCTTCGCGTGGCAGCACGGCAACCGGGTGATGATCGGCGACGCGCAGCAGGGCGTGGCCGAGCTGCATCCGGACGCGCGCTACAACCGCGACGCGGTGCTGATTTCCGAGAAGTTCGCGCTCGGCGTCGACATCCTCAACGTGATCGCCGAATCCGGCCCGTCCGCGTGCACGACCAGCTACCGCGCGATGGAGACGATCGACCGCTTCGCGTGGCATATGCAGAACGTCGAAGGCGTGGTGCAGGTGATCACGCTGCCCGCGGCCGCGAAGCTGGTGACCGCCGGCTGGAACGACGGCTCGATCCGCTGGCGCGTCCTGCCGCGCGATCCCGACACGCTGCGGCAGGCGACGCAGAGCTTCGAGACCGATTCGGGCCTGCTCAACGCCGACTGCAGCGCGATCCCGGTCACGATCTTCCTCGCCGACCACCAGGCGACGACGATCGACCGCGTCGTCGCCGCCGTGAAGGACTTCCGCGCGGCGAACGACGCGTTCGCGCCCGGGAACCTGCAACTGGAGCTCGCGGCGAAGGCGGCGGAAGACCCGGAGTTCACCACCGACCAGGTGAACCTGCGGCTCGCCACCGGCAATGTCGGCGTGATGGCCGCCACCAACGACACCGTGCGCGACAAGGAGCATTTGATGCTCTGGCTGCTGTACGGCGCGGTGTTCCTGATGTGCTGGCTCAGCTTCCGCAGCCCGCTGGCGGCGCTGTGCGTGCTCGCGCCGCTCGTGCTGGTCACCGAACTCGGCCATTCGCTGATGGTCGAGCTGGGCATCGGCATGAAGGTGAACACGCTCGCCGTCGTCGCGCTCGGCGTCGGCATCGGCGTCGACTACGGCATCTACATCTTCGCGCGCATGCGCGAGGCGATGCTGCAGGGCCGCACGCTGTCGGAGAGCTACTTCATCGCGCTCAAGACCACCGGCATCGCGATCTTCTACACCGCGCTGACGCTGGCGGTGGGCGTGGCGATGTGGATGTTCTCCGACCTGAAGTTCCAGGCCGACATGGGCATCATGCTCACCTTCATGTTCATCGTGAACATGATCGCCGCGATCATCTTCCTGCCGGCGCTGTGCCGCTGGCTGCTGCGTCCGCGCGAGAAGGACGACTGGGTGCCCCGCCTGTAGGGCGGGGCCGTCGCGTCACGGTTCGACCGCGGTCGCCAGCGGGCGTGAGCGGGCGCGACCGCGCAGCGCCACGACCAGGATGCCGCCGAGCACCATCGCCCCGCCGAGCCACAGCCGCGGGCCCGGCCGGTCGCCCCATGCCGCGACGCCCAGCGCCACCGCGAACACCGGCGTCAGCAGCAGCCACGGCATCACCTTCGCCACCGCGTGCCGCTGCACCAGCGTGTAGTAGAGCCCGTGCCCGAGCACCGACGCGATCAGCGCCGCCCACGCGACGCCACCCCAGGCGACGGCGCCGAGGCCGGGTATCGCGGCGAACGCCCCCGGCTCCAGCCATGCGCTGAAGGCCAGCAGCGGCCCGACACCGACGACGGCGATCCATGCCTGCACGCCGTAACGGTCCATCGCCTGCAGGCCGCGCATCAGCACCGTGCCGAGCGCGAGGAAGAATGCCGAGACCAGCATCAGCGCCAGTGACGCCGGGTTGTCGAGCACCAGCGGGTCGAAACCCAGCACCAGCACGCCGGCGAAGCTGAGCGCGATCGCGGTGCCGGTGCGCCACGCGAAGCGCTCGCCGAGCAGCCACCACGCCAGCAGCACCGACATCGGGATGTAGCTCTGCATCACGATCGCCGGAGACGACAGGTCGCCGGCGAGCTTCAGCGCCCAGAAGCTCAGCCCGAAATGCAGCACGCCGGTGCACAGCGCGATGCCGACGAGGCGCGGCCACTGTCCGGGCGCCGGCCGGCGCAGCCACGGAAACAGCACCACCGCCACCAGCGCGAGCCGCAGCGCGGTGAACAGCAGCGGCGGGACCTCCCGCAGCGCCAGCGCCGAAGCGAGGAAATTGACGGCCCACGCGAGGCAGACGATCAGGGCGAGCAGCAGGTCGCGGGGGGGCATGGCGGGCTCGCGGAGAGGGTGCGACATTATCCGCGCCGAAGGGGAGGACGACGTGGACGAGAACATGGGAGTCATCGTGGTGGTCGTGCTGCTCGGCGTCGTGGTCGGCGTGTTCGCCGGCATGCTGGTCGGCGCGGTGTTCCTGCGCTGGTCCGTGCGCATCCTGCAGGGCTTCCGGCCACCGTTCGGGCGTGCGCTGCTCGTCGTGTTCCTCGCGACCGTCGCGAGCTACGTCGCCTTCGTGGCGCTGGTGTTCGCGATGCAGGCCGCGGGGATGTACGACCTCGAGGCCATGGCGGCCGCGGCCACGCCCGATCCGCAGGCGATCGCGGCGATGCTCGGCATGCAGGTGGTGCTGAGCCTCGTCAGTTCCCTGATGGCGTGGCTGGCGACCGCGGTGTTCGTGAAGCTGCTGGTCGAGACGCCGGAAGGCGGCGCGCTGGGGTTCGGACGCTCGCTGCTGGTGTCGCTGCTCTACGTGCTGATGATGACGGCACTCGTGATGGTGCTCGTCGTGCTGCTCGCGCTCGGCATCGCCTTCTTCGCCGCGCTGTACGCGCCGAACTGAAGCGCCGCCCGGCCGGCCGCGCTCAGTGCGCCCAGCCCAGCGTCCGGTAGAGCTTGTCGAGCGTCCACAGCGGCCCGATCAGCAGGTATTTCAGGTCGGTGAAGAAACTCGGGCGGCGCCCTTCGATGTGGTGGCCGACGAACTGGCCGACCCAGGCGACGACGAACACGCCGACGGCCAGCCAGAGCAGGCCGCTCGCGCCGAGCACGTGGTACAGCCAGCGGTTGAGGAAACCGGCGGCGACGAACAGCGCGAGCATGCCCAGCGCCAGCGGCCGCGACAGCTTCCAGTAGAACAGCCACGCGCCGAACATCGCGACGGCCATCCAGAAACCCTGCTGCACCAGACCCGGGGGCACCGGCACGACCCACAGCACGGCGGTGATCGACCAGACGATCGCCGGCACGCAAAGCAGGTGGATCCGCTGGTTCGTGCGGTTCTCGTGGTCGCCGGAATAGCTCCCCAGCCACCGGTCGATCGGTCGCCGCGGGTCCGCCGTCCCGGTCTGTTCCGCCGATTCGTCCATCGCGCGCACCCTGTCGTGTCCGCGCCGATCATAGCCCGTCCGGCCGTCAGGCCGGCGGCAGGTCGGCCAGACGCTGCAGGGCTTCGGCGTACTTGGCGCGGGTGCCTTCGATCACGTCGGCGGGAACGCGCGGGCCGGGCGCCGTCTTGTCCCAGTCGAGCGATTCCAGGTAATCGCGCACGTACTGCTTGTCGTAGCTCGGCGGACTGGTGCCCACGGCGTACTGGTCGGCCGGCCAGAAGCGCGACGAATCCGGCGTCAGCATCTCGTCCATCACGTGCAGCACGCCGCTGTCGTCGAGGCCGAACTCGAGCTTGGTGTCGGCGATGATGATGCCGCGGCCGAGCGCGTACTCGGCGGCGTGGCGGTAGATCGTCAGCGTCGCGGCACGCACCTGCTCGGCGAGGTCGACGCCGATGCGGCGGACGACATCGTCGAACGCGACGTTCTCGTCGTGCTCGCCGGCCGCGGCCTTCGTCGACGGGGTGAAGATCGGTTGCGGCAGCACTTCCGCCATCCGCAGGCCGTCGGGCAGGGCGATGCCGCTGACCCGGCCGGTGCGCTGGTAGTCCTTCCAGCCGCTGCCGATCAGGTAGCCGCGGGCGATCGCCTCGACCGGCACCGGCTTGAGCTTCCTGGCGACCACGGCGCGGTGCACGTAGGGCGCCGGATCGATGCCGCCGGGCAGCACCGACGCGACGTCGATGCCGGTCAGGTGGTTGCGCATCAGGTGCGCGGTGCGGTCGAACCAGAAGTTGCTGATCTGGCAGAGCATCTCGCCCTTGCCGGGGATCGGGTCGGGCAGCACGACGTCGAACGCGCTCAACCGGTCGGTGGCGACGATGAGCAGGTGCCCGTCGCCGAGGTCGAACACGTCGCGGACCTTGCCGCGATGGCGCAGCTCCAGGCCGGGCAGGTCGGATTGGATCAGGGTCGTGGCCACGCGGGGCTCGCGGTCCTCCGGGCCGGCCAGTTTACGGTGCGCGACGGGTCCATGCGCACCCCCGGTAGACTGGGCGCCCCAGCGGCAGGAAGCGCCCCATGCAACCCACCGTCATCGCCCCGTCCATCCTTTCCGCGGACTTCGCCCGGCTGGGCGAGGAAGTCGACGCGGTGCTCGCCGCAGGCGCGGACTGGGTGCACTTCGACGTGATGGACAACCATTACGTGCCCAACCTCACGATCGGGCCGATGGTCTGCGAGGCGCTGCGCAAGCATG
>CAMPHE010000167.1 GCA_946885815.1 uncultured Arenimonas sp. | reverse complement strand
TCCATCGTGCCGCCCGACGCCGAACCGGCGCCGATGATCGTGTGGATCTCGTCGACGAACAGGATCGCGCCCGGCTCCTTGCGGATCTGCGTGATCACCGCCTTCAGGCGCTTCTCGAAATCGCCCCGGTATTTCGTGCCGGCCACCAGCGCGCCCAGGTCGAGCGAATAGATCGTCGCGTCCTTGAGCACCGCCGGCACCTTGCCCTCGACGATGCGCCACGCCAGCCCTTCGGCCAGCGCGGTCTTGCCGACGCCGGCCTCGCCGACGAACAGCGGGTTGTTCTTGCGGCGGCGGCAGAGCACCTGGATCGTGCGCTCCACCTCGTCCTCGCGGCCGATCAGCGGATCGATCTTGCCGTCGCGCGCCAGCTCGTTGAGGTTGCTCGCGAACTCCTGCAGCGGATTGCCCTTCGGGTCCGCGCCCTCCTCGCCTTCGCCCTTCGACTCCGGAGCCGCCTTCTCTTCCGGCGCATCGCCGATCTTGGCGATCCCGTGCGAGAGGTAGTTGACGACGTCGAGCCGCGTGATCTCCTGCTGGTTGAGGAAGTACACCGCGTGCGAGTCCTTCTCGCCGAAGATCGCGACCAGCACGTTGGCGCCGGTCACTTCCTTCTTGCCCGACGACTGCACGTGGTACACGGCGCGCTGCAGCACGCGCTGGAAGCCCAGCGTCGGCTGGGTGTCGCGCGGATCGTCGCCCGGCAGCACCGGCACGGTATCGGCGATGATCTGGCGCAGGCCGGTGGCGAGCTTCGGCTGGTCGGCACCGCACGCCTTGAGGACACTCGCCGCGGAGGGGTTGTCCAGCAGGGCCAGCAGCAGGTGCTCGACCGTCATGAACTCATGGCGGGCTTCGCGCGCCTGCTTGTAGCACTGGCCGATCGTGTACTCGAGGTCCTTGCTGAACATGGGGTGCTCCGGAATCGTTTGCCCCGATATGGAGCCAGCCTAGGCTTTTTCCATGGTGCACAACAGGGGGTGCTGGTGCTCGCGCGAGAACTCGTTCACCTGCGTCACCTTCGATTCAGCCACCTCCCTCGTGTAGACGCCGCAAACTCCCTTGCCACGGGTATGCACGTGCAGCATCACCTGGGTCGCCTTCTCGCGGTTGAGCGCGAAGAACACCTGCAGCACTTCCACGACGAAATCCATCGGGGTGAAGTCGTCGTTGAGCAGCACCACCTGGTAGAGCGGTGGCCGGATCACTTCCGGGCGGGCGTTTTCCACCGCCAGCGCGTGGCCATGTTCGTGGTCGGAATGCGGTTCGCGTGCCATGCCGCGAGTATAAGTCGGCGGCACCGCCGGGGCCCGCCCCCGAACGGGGCCGCGTGGACGGCCCGGCGGCTTTGCCACCACAATGGGCCGCCGTAGACCGGCCTCGCAAACCACACCGGGGGAAGCCATGAAAACGCCAGTCGCCTGCTTCGCCGCCCTGCTCGTCGCCCTCACGCCCGCGGCGTTCGCCGCGACGCCCGATCCCGTGATCAAGGCGCAGCTCGAGCGCAAGGAAACGCCGTACGAAATCGACTCCGACGGGGATTACGCGATCCTCGTGCGCATCGATGATGAGCGTACCCAGCAGGTGTGGGTCCGCAGCGTGATCGAGAAGACCAACCACCAGGCGGTGCGCGAGATCTGGTCGCGCGCGTACCAGGCCGAGGGCGACGCCTTTCCGGCGCGCATCGCCAACGAACTGCTCGAGCACAGCAACACGCTCAAGCTCGGCGCGTGGGTCAAGAACGGCGACAGCGCGATGATGGTCATCAAGATTCCCGCCGACGCCGGCGCCGACGTGCTCGACGAGGCGATCGACCTCGCCGCGGTCACCGCCGACAAGATGGAACTGGAACTCACCGGCAAGGACGACTTTTGACGTATCGGCAGGGACGCTTCTGGCAGCCGGACGTCACCGTCGCCACGATCGTCGTCCGTGACGGCCGGTTGCTGGTCGTGGAGGAAAAGGTGCACGGCGTGCTGGTGATCAACCAGCCCGCCGGCCACCTCGAGCCGGACGAGAGCCTGCTCGCCGCCGCGCGGCGCGAGACGCTCGAGGAAACCGGCTGGGACGTCGAGCCGACCGCGTTCGTCGGCGCCTACCAGTGGAAGTCCCCGGTCGACGGACGGCACTTCCTGCGCATGGCGTTCGCGGCGACGCCGCTGCGCCACCACGTCGACCGCCCGCTCGACGAAGGCATCGTCCGCGCGCTGTGGCTGGCGCCGGACGAACTGCGGGCGTGCACCGACCGCCACCGCAGCCCGCTGGTGTGGAAGGTGGTCGAGGACTATCTGGCCGGACGGCGGTATCCGCTCCAGGCGCTGTCGCACGAGGCATGAGCGTCGCGCGGACGATCGTCGGGCTGTCGGGCGGCGTCGATTCGTCCGTCGCGGCCCTGCTGCTGCAGCGGCAGGGCGAACCGCTCGCGGGCCTGTTCATGCAGAACTGGCACGACGACGGCGACGGCGACTGCCGTGCCGACGACGATCGCCGCGATGCGCTCGGCATCGCCGGCCGGCTCGGCATCCCGTTCCACGCGCGCGATTTCGCCGCGGAGTACTGGAACGGTGTGTTCCGCCATTTCGTCGACGAATACCGCGCCGGCCGCACGCCGAACCCGGACGTGCTGTGCAACCGCGAGATCAAGTTCCGCACGTTCCTGGACGAGGCGCGCGCGCTCGGCGCCGAGCGCATCGCCACCGGGCACTACGCGCGCGTCGATCGCGTCGGCGCCCGCTGGCGGCTGTTGCGCGGGGCCGACGAGGGCAAGGACCAGAGCTACTTCCTGCACCAGCTCGGCCAGGAAGCGTTGTCCTCGACACTGTTCCCGATCGGCGGCCTGCCGAAGGCGCAGGTGCGCGCGATCGCCGCCGAGGCCGGCCTGCCGACCGCCGCGAAGAAGGACTCCACCGGCATCTGCTTCATCGGCGAGCGCGATTTCCGCGCGTTCCTTTCGCAGTACCTGCCCGCCCGGCCCGGCGAGATCCGCGACACGGACGACCTGCCCGTCGGCACGCACGATGGCGCGTGGTACTACACGCTCGGCCAGCGCGAAGGGCTGCGCATCGGGGGCCTTCGCGGCCGCGCGCCCGGCCCGTGGTTCGTCGTCGGCAAGGACGTGGCCGCGAACGTGCTCTACGTCGCCCAGGGCGGCGACAGCGACTGGCTGCAGTCGCGGCACGCGACGACGGAAGTCGCGCACTGGGTCGCCGGCGCGCCGCCGTCGGGGGATTTCGAAGCCACCGCGAAGACGCGCTACCGCCAGCCCGACCAGCCGTGCCGCGTGCGGGTGGACGCCGACGGCCGGCTTTCCGTAACCTTCCCGGCCGCGCAGCGCGCGGTGACGCCGGGCCAGTCGCTGGTGCTGTACAGCGACGAGGAATGCCTCGGCGGCGCCGTGATCGCCGCGACCGACTCACCGCTGGAACTGCGGCTGGCCCGACGATGAAAGACCGTACCCTCGCCCTCGCCGGCCTGCTGCAGGCGGTGCAGCTCGTGCAGCAGATGGCGCAGACCGGCGAAGCCGACACGACGGTGCTCGCCGCCAGCGTCGACAGCCTGTTCCGGTTCGACGCGGAGTCGGTCGAAGACGTGTTCGGCGGCGCCGGCGGCGTCGCGACCGGTCTGCGGCGACTCGTCGCGCAGCTCGACGGCGACGGCCGCGATCCCGCGCTGACGCGCATGGCGATGACGGTGCTGCACCTGGAGCGGCGCTTCATCGGCCACCCGACCGCCGCCGACGCGGTGCACACGGCCCTGCAGGACATCGGCCGCCAGCGCGAACACCTCGGACCGACGCATCCCACGGTGCTGGCGCGCCTCGGCGAACTGTACTCGGCGCAGCTGAGCACCCTCGGCCCGCGCGTGCTCGTGCAGGGCAATCCGGTGTATCTCGGGCGCCCCGACGTCGTCGGCGAGGTGCGCGCGGCGCTGCTGGCGGCGGTCCGCGCGGCGGTGCTCTGGCGCCAGCTGGGCGGCGGTTATCTCGACTTCCTGATCGCGCGCCGGACGATGACATCGGCGGCCCGGGAGTGGCTGGAAAGCGCGGCCTGACGCGCGTTCGCACCCGCGCCGACGGGACGGAGACGCGCTGTTTCGGGCATAATACGGGGCTGCCGCGGCAGCCTGCGCCAGGCCGCCGATCCCTCCCGTTCCGACCCGGAGCCTGTCCATGAGCGACTCCTTCGCCACCCGCGACCACCTGTCCGTCAACGGGCGGACCTTCACGTACTACAGCCTCGGGAAGCTCGGGAAGCGCTTCGACCTCGCCCGCCTGCCGTATTCGATGAAGATCCTGCTGGAGAACCTGCTGCGCTGCGAGGACGGCGGCGTGACGGTCGGCAAGAGCCACATCGAGGCGGTGGCGACGTGGGACGCGACGAAGGAGCCGGACACCGAGATCGCGTTCATGCCGGCGCGCGTGGTCCTGCAGGACTTCACCGGCGTGCCCTGCGTCGTCGACCTCGCGGCGATGCGCGACGCGGTCGTGGCGCTGGGGGGCGACGCGCGCCAGATCAATCCGCTGATCCCGTCGGAACTGGTGATCGACCATTCGGTGCAGGTCGACGTGTTCGGCAAGCCCGAGGCGCTCGACCTCAACGGCAAGATCGAATTCGAACGCAACCAGGAACGCTACAGCTTCCTGCGCTGGGGGCAGAAGGCCTTCGACAACTTCAAGGTCGTGCCGCCGAACACCGGCATCGTGCACCAGGTGAACCTGGAGCACCTCGCGCGCGTGGTCATGGCCACCGAGATCGACGGCGAGCTGGTCGCCTACCCCGACACCGTGTTCGGCACCGACTCGCACACGACGATGATCAACGGCATCGGCGTGCTGGGCTGGGGCGTCGGCGGCATCGAGGCCG
>CAMPHE010000166.1 GCA_946885815.1 uncultured Arenimonas sp. | reverse complement strand
GCTGGAAGAGGTGAACTGCCTGGTCGAATGGCCCAGCGCGGTGCTGTGCTCTTTCGACCGCGAGTTCCTGCGCGTGCCGCAGGAAGCGCTGGAGTCGACGATGGAAACGAACCAGAAGTTCTTCCCGGTGCTCGACGCCGACGGCCGGCTGTCGGAACGCTTCATCGGCATCGCCAACATCGAGAGCCGCGATCCGTCCGAGATCCGCCGCGGTTACGAGCGCGTGATCCGCCCGCGCTTCGCCGACGCGCGCTTCTTCTTCGACGAGGACCTGAAGCAGGGCCTCGACGCGATGGCCGACGGCCTCGGCTCGGTCACCTACCAGGCGAAGCTCGGCACGCTGGCGGACAAGGCCGCGCGCGTGGCGCTGCTGGCGGAGGCGATCGCGGTGCAGGTCGGCGCCGAACCGCTGCAGGCGCGCCGTGCCGCGCTGCTCGCCAAGGCCGACCTGCAGAGCCGCATGGTCGGCGAATTCCCGGAGATGCAGGGCCTCGCCGGCCGCGTCTACGCGGCGGCCGCGGGCCATGACGACGACATCGCCGCGGCGATCGCCGAGGCGTACCAGCCGCGGTTCGCCGGCGACGGGATCGCGCCGTCGCGGCTCGGCCAGGTGCTGGCCATCGCCGAACGCCTCGACACGCTCGCCGGCGGATTCGCCGCCGGGCTGAAGCCGACCGGCAACAAGGATCCGTTCGCGCTGCGCCGTGCCGCGCTCGGCCTGGCGCGCACGATGATCGAATCCGGCCTCGACCTCGACCTGCGCCAGCTGCTGATCGCCGCGCGCGCCGGCGCCGCCGATTCGATGGCGGAAGTCGTGCGCCGCGCTCAGGGCGAAGCCCCCGGCGACGGCCCGAGCCTGATGCGCGGCGACGACATCGACGAACTGCACGGCTTCATCCTGGAACGCCTGCGCGGCTACTACGCCGACCAGGGCGTGCTGCCGCAGCAGTTCGACGCGGTCGCCGACGTGCAGCCGGCGTCGCTGGTCGATTTCGACCGGCGGCTGCAGGCGATCGCGGCCTTCGCGAAGCTGCGCGAGGCGGCGTCGCTCGCCGCGGCCAACAAGCGCATCCGCAACATCCTGCGCAAGCACGACGGCCCGGTGCCGGACGCGGTCGACCCCGGCCGCCTCGTCGAGCCGGCGGAACAGGCGCTGCACCACGCGCTGCGCGCGGCCCTGGACGATACGGCGCCGCTGCTCGAGCAGCGCGATTACGTCGGCACGCTCAAGCGCCTCGCCGACCTGCAGCAGCCGGTCGACGCGTTCTTCGCCGGCACGATGGTGATGGCCGACGACGCGGCGCTGCGCGACAACCGGCTCGCGCTGCTGCGCCAGGTCGCCGATCGCTTCGCGGCGGTCGCGTCGGTGGAGCGACTGTCGGGCTGACGTCGCGTTCATCGCGCACGCGTATCCTCACGCGATGCCGACGCACTCGTCCGCCGCGTGCCTGTTGTCGTTCGTGCTCGCAGGCGCCGCGCCGTCCGTCGCGGCGCTGGAGCTGCGCGAGGTGCGGGTCGAAGGCATCGCCGACGAGGCGATGCGCGACGACGTCGCCGACGCGCTGTCGCTGCAGCGCCTGGAACCCGGCCGGCGCGCGACGCTGAGCGAGAGCCGGCTGTCGTACCTGCTTCGCCGCACGCCCGGCGAAGTACGCGCCGCGATGGAACCCTACGGTTACTACGCCCCGGAAATCGCCCCCGACGTGCGCCGCGACGGCGATCACGTCGACGTCGTCGTGCGCGTGGTGCCCGGCGAACCGGTGCGCGTGACGGCGCGCGACATCACGCTCACCGGCCCGGCCGCCGCCGATTCGACGCTGATGCGGCTGCTCGGGCGTTTCCGCCCGCGCGACGGCCAGGTGTTCCACCACGGCACCTACGAGGACGGCAAGGCGCGCATCGATCGCGCGCTCGCCGAGCGCGGGTACTT
The DNA here is from genome assembly GCA_946885815.1 of uncultured Arenimonas sp. Next base: position 2,936 of record CAMPHE010000166.1, on the reverse strand, counting down.
CGACGCGGCGCTGCCGGTGCACACCGTGCGCGTCGAACGCGCGACGCGCAGCGCGGCGATCGAACTGGCGTGGACCAGCGGCGAGCGCTACGCCCTCGGCGACGCGACGTTCCATGGGCATCCGTTCCGCCCCGGCCTGCTGGAGAACCTGGTGCCGTGGACGCCGGGCGAGCCGTACCGGCAGTCGGAGCTGCTCGATCTGCAGCGTTCGCTCGCCGGCCTCGACTATTTCGCGGCGATCGACATCACCGCCGATCCCGACGCGGCCGGCGCCGACCGGCAGGTGCCGGTCGATGTCGCGCTGGCGCCGGCGAAGCGCAGCGTCTGGTCCGCCGGCGTGCGCTACGGCACCGACACCGGCCTCGGCGTCACCGCCGGCCTCGACCGGCGCTGGGTCAACGACCGCGGCCACAAGTTCCGCGCGCTCGCGCAGGTCGCCGAACGGCGCACCGACCTCGCCGCGCAGTACCGCATCCCGGCCTTCGCGTGGCTCGACGGCTGGTACGCGCTGGGCGCGAACGTGCGCGAGGAAGAAGTGGACGGCGTCGCCGGGCAACTGCTGGAAGTGATCGCCAGCCGCAGCGGCCGGCTCGACGACTGGACGCTGACGGCGGCGGTCAACGTGCGCCGCGAGCGCTTCGACGACGTCGCCACGGGCTTCACGCGCAGCTACAGCACGCTCGTCTACCCGTCGCTGCTGGCGCAGTGGTCGCGCAGCGACGACCTGCTCTATCCGCGCTCGGCGCTCGGGTTCACCACCGAACTGCGCGGCGGCCATTCGGCGATCGGCTCGGACGTCGATTTCCTGCAGCTGCGCGCCGAAGGCCGCTGGGTGCACGGCATCGGCCGGCGGCAGCGGCTGCTGCTGCGCGCCGAGGCCGGTACCACCGTCAGCGACGACTTCGACGCGCTGCCGCCGTCGCTGCGCTTCCATGCCGGTGGCGACCGCAGCGTGCGCGGGTACGGGTATCGCGGCATCGGCGAGATCGCGACCGACCTGCAGGGGCGCGAATTCGCGATCGGCGGCAAGCACCTCGTCGTCGCGAGCGTCGAGTTCGAGCACATGTTCGACCGCACGTGGGGCGCGGCGGTGTTCGTCGACGCCGGCGATGCGTTCGACGAGGCCGACGATTTCGAACTGCAGCCCGGCGCCGGCGTCGGCCTGCGCTGGCGCTCGCCGGTCGGGCCGGTGCGGCTGGATGTCGCGCATGGTTTCGGCGACCAGGCGGGGCAGTCGGTGCGCCTGCACCTGAACATCGGGCCGGACCTGTGAGCGCGGCGCCGGTGCGCAGCCGTCGTCGTCGCTGGGCCCGCCGCGGCGGTGCCGGCCTGGCGGTACTGGCGCTCGCGGGCGGCGTCCTGCTGGCGTGGCTGCTGTCCACCGCGGGCGGCCGCGACACGCTGCTCGGCCGCGTGGTCGGGCTGCTGCCGCCGGGCGCGCTGACGTGGTCGCGCGCCGAAGGCACCGTGAACGGGCCGCTGGTGCTGCACGACGTGCGCTACCGGCGGGACGGCGTCGAGTTCACCGCGCGCCGGGTACTGCTCGATCCCGACCTGCTGCCGGTGCTCGGCCGGCGGCTGCAGCTCGACCGGCTCGAAGTCGACGAGGCGGTGCTGGCGCTGCCACCGGCCGATGACGAACCGTTCGCGCTGCCGGAATGGCCCGGCTCGCTGCCGCGCGTGCCGATGCCGTTCGACCTGCGCGCGACGCGGCTGCAGGTGCGGGATTTCGCGATCCGTCGCGATGACGACGCGCTGCTGCGGATCGCGAGCGCCGACGGCACGCGGCTGCAGCTGGTCGACGACGGCTTCCGCGGCGAGACGCTGCGGCTGGCCACCGACCTCGGCACCGCCACGCTGCGCGGCGAGTACCTGCCCGATCGCGGCCACCGGATGGATCTCGTCGCGACGCTGCGGCGGGCGGCCACCGCCGACGCGCCGGCGCTGGCGCTGCAGCTCACCGCGGAAGGCGACGCCGGCGACCTCGCGGTCGAACTGGCCGGCACCGCGCCGGGACGCGTGGCCGCCACGCTGTCGCTGCGCGACGACGACGGCATCCCGGCGTGGACGCTGCAGGCCGACGCCGACGCGATCGACCCGGCGCTGTTCTCGCCGGAGCGCGCGGCCGGCGAACCGTGGCGCGGCACGCTGCGCGCATCGGGACGCGGCGGCGCCGGCACGCTCGCGGGCGACGCGGTGATCGACGGCGTCGCGATCGGCCTCGCTCCTTCGGCGATGTCGATCGCCGACGGCGTGCTGTCGGCCGCGCCGCTGCGGATCGAACTCGCGCAGGGCGTCGTCGACGTCACCGGCACACTCGACGTGCGCGGCGATGCGCCGGCCTTCGACGCCGTCGTCCGCAGCGACGCGCTGCGGCTGGAGCCGGCGACGGACGAGGAGGGCGCGCAGCCGGTCGTCGCCGGCGGCGAGCTGCGCGTGCGCGGCCATGTCGACGCGTGGACGCTCGACGGCGACGCGACGCTGCGCCGCGGCGACGACCGCGCCCGGCTGGCCCTCGCCGGCCGCGGCGATCGCCAATCGCTCGCGATCGATTCGCTGCGCGCGGTCACGCCCGACGGCGAACTCGCCGGCCGCGGCGAGGCGCGCTGGGCACCGCAGCTCGCGTTCGCGCTCGACGCGCGGCTCGCCGGCTTCGATCCCGGCTATTTCCTGCCCGACTACCCGGGCGCGGTCGCCGGCACGCTGGTCGCGACCGGGCGCCGCGACGACGCCGGCCGCTGGCGCGGCGAAGCGCGGCTCGATGCGCTCGACGGCACGCTGCGCGGCCGCGCGCTGTCGGGCTTCGTGCACGGCGAGTGGGCGAACGATCGCGGCCGGGTCGACGCCGACCTCGGCCTCGGCGACAGTCGCGTGGCGATCGAGGGCGAGGTCGGCGAACGGCTCGACCTGCATGCCCGCTTCGCGCCGCTGCAGCT
>CAMPHE010000165.1 GCA_946885815.1 uncultured Arenimonas sp. | reverse complement strand
GATCCACGCGCTGTGCGACGCGATCCTCGGCGCGCTCGCGCTCGGCGACATCGGCGTGCATTTCCCGCCGTCGGATCCGCGCTGGGCCGGTGCCGACAGCCGCGAGTTCCTGCGCCACTGCGCCACGCTCGCGGCCGGGCGCGGCTGGCGTGTCGGCAACGCCGACGTCACGGTGATCGGCGAGCGCCCGAAGATCGCGCCGCATGCCGCGGCGATGCGCGCCAACCTCGCGGGCGATCTCGGGATCGACGTCGACGCGGTCAACGTCAAGGCCACCACCACCGAGAAGCTCGGGTTCCCCGGACGCGGTGAAGGGCTGGCGGCGCTCGCCGTCGCGCTGCTGGTGCGCGCGTGAGCGCGACCGCCGGTGACGGCGGGCTGCCGCGCGCGCACGGCCCGGCGGTGCTGACGGCCGCGTTCCGCGGCACGCCGGACGATTTCCGCGTCGAGGAGATCGACGCGTTCGAGCCCGACGGCGACGGCGAGCACCTGCTGCTGACGGTCGAGAAGCGCGGCGAGAATTCGAGCCACGTCGCGCGCACGCTGGCGCGCTGGGCCGGCATCGCCGACGTCGGCGTCGGCTACGCGGGCATGAAGGACCGGCATGCGGTGACGGTGCAGCGCTTCAGCGTGCATCTGCCGAAGCGTGTCGCGCCCGACCTCGCGACGCTGGAGTCCCCGTCGGTGCGCGTGCTCGCCTCGGCGTGGCATCGCCGCAAGCTGCCGCGCGGCGCGCTGCGCGGCAACCGCTTCACGATCGTGCTGCGCGACGTGCAGGGCGATGCGGCCGCGATCGACGCGCGGCTGCAGGCGATCGCCGAGCGCGGCCTGCCCAACTACTTCGGCGTGCAGCGCTTCGGCCGGGACGGCGACAACGTCGATGCGGCGCGGCGGATGTTCGCCGGTGCCCGCGTGCATCGCGACCAGCGCTCGATCTACCTGTCGGCGGCGCGGTCCGAACTGTTCAACGCGGTACTCGCCGGCCGCATCGTGGACGGCGACTGGGCCACCGGCACGGACGGCGAGGTGTGGATGCTCGACGGCCGCCAGAGCGTGTTCGGTCCCGAACCGCTGGACGACGCGCTGCGCGAGCGCGCCGCCAGCGGCGACATCCATCCCACCGGCCCGCTCTGGGGGCGCGGCGAATCGCGCAGCGGGCCGCCACTGCATGCGCGCGAGACGGCGTGGGTCGCCCCGTACGCGGATCTGCGCACCGGGCTGGAAGCCGCGGGGCTGTCGCAGGAGCGGCGCGCGACGCGGGTGCGGCCGGAAGGGCTGGCGTGGTCATCGCCCGCGCCCGGCGTGCTGGAACTGCGCTTCGCGCTGCCGCCCGGCGCCTACGCCACCGGCCTGCTGGCCGAACTCGGGGGGGTGGAGGAGCGACACTTGTAAGCCGTTCCCGGAGGAGTAGGCTGGAATCGCGGTTTTCCTGCCAAGAGGAGGTCGCCATGAACACCGCCTGCAAGACCCTCGTGTCCGCTGCCGTGTTGCTGCTGTTGTCCGCGTGCGCCACCACCGACGAGTCCGCGAGCTTCGTGCCCCGCCGCACCATCGTCCAGGATTCGGATTACGTCGCCGCCGTCGAGGACGCGGCGAACCATGCCCCGGTCCGCGTGCGCGTCATCTGGGTGAATCCGCCCGAGAATCGCCTCGACGAGTGATCAGTCGCGGCTGAACCGCTGCTCGCCCGCCCGCCGGCGGGCGAGCAGCGCGAGTACCGCTCCCGTGCCCCCCATCGCGTCCGGCGCGGACGCGAACGCCAGCACGTCTGCGCGCTGGCGCAGCAGCCGGTCGACCAGTGCCTTGAGCACCGAGCCGCCATCCGGATCGCGCGATCCCTTGCCGTGGATGATCCGCACGCAGGCGATGCCTTCGGCACGCGCCTGCGCGAGGAAGGCGCGCAGCAGTCGCTCGGCGCCCGGCGCGCGTTGCCGGTGCAGGTCCACCTCGGCGCCGATGCTGTAACCGCCCCGCGCCAGCACCTTGAGCACGGTGGCCGGCACCTCGTCGCGGCGGTACGACAGGGCTTCCGCCGCGTCGATCGTCGCTTCGGCCCATGCCGGCGACCGCGACTGCGCCAGCGCGTCGGCCTCGTCGCTCGCGCGGCTGCGCGGCTCCGCTGGCGGGCGCGGCTTTTCCGGCGGTGGCGCCGGCGCCGCCAGCGGACGCACGCCGTCGATCGCGTCGCGGAACAGCGCGGCGTCGTCGTCGGTCACGACCGCGGGCGGACGGCGTTTCGTCATCGCCCGAAGATAACCCGTGCGCCGCGTCACCACGTCGACATCGCCGACGGGGAAATGGGCGGAGGCCGCATCCGCTATCATTGGCGTCCGTTCGGCAGGATCAGAAATGCGCGTACTGGTGAGCAACGACGACGGCGTGGACGCCCCCGGCATCCGCGTCCTGGCCGACGGGCTGCGCGCGGCGGGCCATGAAGTGACGGTCGTCGCCCCCGACCGCGACCGCTCGGGAGCCAGCAATTCGCTGACGCTGGACCAGCCGGTCCGCGTGAAGGAACTCGAGGGACGTGTCTGGCGGGTCGGCGGCACGCCGACCGACTGCGTGCACCTCGCCCTGACCGGGCTGCTCGATGCCGACCCGGACATCGTCGTGTCCGGCATCAACAGCGCGGCGAACCTGGGCGACGACGTGATCTATTCCGGCACCGTCGCCGCGGCGATGGAAGGCCGCTTCCTGGGGTTGCCGGCGATCGCGATGTCGCTCGTGACGGGCGAGAACAGCGGCCGTCACTACGCCACCGCGGCCCGCGCCGCCGCGCGGATCACGGCGCGCCTGCTGGTCGATCCGCTTCCGGCCGACACGATCCTGAACGTCAACGTGCCCGATCTGCCGGCGGCGGAGATCAACGGCTTCGAAGTCACGCGCCTCGGTCACCGGCATCGCGCCGAAGCCTGCATCCGCGAGGTCGATCCGCGCGGACGGCCGCTGTGGTGGATCGGCCCGGCCGGCCCCGAACAGGACGCGGGTCCCGGCACGGATTTCGACGCCGTGCGGCGCGGCTTCATTTCGATCACCCCGATCCATGTCGACCTGACGCGCTACCAGGCGCTGGAGAAGGTCGCCAGCTGGGTCGGCGGGCTCGGTGCGGGGCGGGAGGCGGAGGCGTGACGCCACGTTTCCACCAGAGCGCGAAGGTGCAGGGCCTCGGCATGACCTCGCAGCGCGCGCGCGACCGGATGGTGGAGCGCCTGCGCACCGACGGCATCGCCGACGAACGCGTGCTGACCGCGATGCGCACGGTGCCGCGCCATCTGTTCCTCGACGAAGCGCTGGCGAGCCGCGCCTACGAGGACACCGCGCTGCCGATCGGCAACGGCCAGACGATCTCGCAGCCGTGGGTGGTCGCGCGCATGACGGAAGCGCTGATCGAACACGGGTCGCCGGCACGCGTGCTCGAGATCGGCACCGGCTCGGGCTACCAGGCCTCGGTGCTCGCGACGCTCGGGCTGGAAACGTACAGCGTCGAGCGGATCGAAGAGCTGCTGCGCGTCGCGCGCCGCCGTTTCCGCCAGCTCGGGTTGAACGTGCGCACGCGCCACGACGACGGTCGTGCCGGCTGGCCCGACTACGCCCCGTTCCCGGGCATCCTGGTCACCGCCGGTGCGGCCGCGCTGGAGCCGGCGCTGTTCGACCAGCTGCCCGAGGGCGGCACGCTGGTGGCGCCGATCGGTGGCGCGGCGGCGCAGCGGCTGCTGCGCGTGCGTCGCATCGACGGCCAGCTGGTGCAGGAAGACCTCGGCGGCGTCGTGTTCGTGCCGCTGCTGCCGGGCACGCTCTGATGCCGCTGTTCCGGCCGTGGTACGAAAAGGCGCTGGCGTGGTCGCGGCATCCGAAGGCGCCGTGGCTGCTGACCGGCCTGAGTTTCATCGAGGCGATCTTCTTCCCGATTCCGCCGGAAGTGATGCTCGCGCCGATGTCGCTGGCGCAGCCGCGGCTCGCGTTCCGGTTCGCGGCGCTCAGCCTCGCCGGGTCGATGGTGGGCATGTTCATCGGCTACGCGCTCGGGTACTTCGCGCTGGAGCTGGCGATGCCGCTGGTCGAGAAGCTCGGCTACGCCGACCAGTTCGAGGCGATCAAGGCGCAGGCGGCGGACAACGGGTTCTGGCTGCTGCTCGTCGCGGGATTCACCCCGATTCCGTTCAAGGTGTTCACCATCGCGTCGGGCGCGGTGGGCATGCCGCTGCTGCCGTTCTTCTTCGGTGCGCTGATCGGGCGCGGCAAGCGCGTGTTCCTCGTCGCCGCGGCGATCCGCCTCGGTGGCGAGCGCGCCGAGCGCGCGCTGCACCGGCATATCGAGCCGGTCGGCTGGGTCGCGCTGGCGGTGTTCGTCGGGCTGGTGGCATGGCTGGTCGTGAAGGCGCAGGGCACGTGAGCGCCGTTATGCTGGGCCGCCCCGTCGTCCCCGGATCGTCCATGCATCGCCTCGCCCGCCTCGCCTGCCTGCTTGCCGTCGTCGCGCTGCTCGGTGCGTGCGGGCATGCGCGCGTGGTCGACCGCGAGCGCGGCGCGGCTTCCGGCCGCGTCGCGCGGGGGGCATCGACGGCCGAGAGCTACGTCGTCGCGCGTGGCGACACGCTCTATGGCATCGCGTTCCGGCATGGCCTCGACTATCGCGACGTCGCCGCGCTGAACCGGATCGCCGCGCCGTACACGATCTACCCGGGGCAGCGACTGCGCTTGCGTGGCGCGGCGGGCGCGCGCGGCAGTGCGCCGCGCAGCGCCGCGTCGCCGCCGCGCGCGACGCCCGTCGTGACGCCGCGGACGCCCGCGACGCGCACCCCGTCGACGCCGGCACCGGTCACGACACGGCCGCCGGCCACGGCGCCGATGATCCCGCCCCCGCTGCCG
>CAMPHE010000164.1 GCA_946885815.1 uncultured Arenimonas sp. | reverse complement strand
CACCACGCGCAGGGCCTGCTGGGCGACCTGGTGTACGTGGAGCTGCCGAACGTCGGCGACACGATCGAGGCCGGTGCCTCGTGCGCCGTGGTCGAGTCGGTCAAGGCGGCGTCGGACGTCTACTCGCCGGTGTCGGGCACGATCGTCGAGGTGAACGCCGCGCTCGCCGACAAGCCGGAGACGATCAACGAGGACGCGTTCGGCGACGGCTGGCTGTTCGTCGTCGAGCCGACCGACACCGAGGCGCTGGCCGACCTGCTGTCGCCCGACGACTACGCCCAGATGCTCGAGGACGAAGACCACTGACGCGCGTCGCCAGGACCGCGTGCACGCCGGCCGCCATGTGCGGCCGGCGTCGTTTCCGGCGTCCGGTTTTCGCGCACTTCGGCATTTTGCGGTGCGCAATGGACGCCGTCCGGGCGCGTCGGACGGAAAAAGTTTTCGCGTCGTGCGACGCCGCCTTCGCACGCCGCCGACACGTCCGCGTCGACGCGCGCGGCGCCACGCGCGACGACGCCGATGCGTATTTACCGAGGTTTTTTTCGCGAAGCGTCGTCGCGCGGTTTCGTCGCGGCGGTTTCGAAGGCGTTCGCGCGTCGTCGTCGGCGCGGTGTCGGCGCGCCGTCGCCGGAAAATATTCCATCCGGGTTGTTGACATCGCAAAATCCCGTGATTAGCTTTCGCCCAGCAGATTCCGACTGCGGAAGCGAGTGATCACGAACGATTCGACAACGCGAGCCACCAATCCGAACTCCGCCCGGGACGATCGAACGGTGGATCAGGGCGAACATCCCTCCGCGAAATCGAAAACGACACGCCGCAACCGCCTCAATTCCGACGCCCGGTCCGTTCGCGGTCCGGGCGTTTTCGCATCCGGCGCCGTCGCGCGCCGACCCCCATCCGGTGGACGCGCGCTGCGCGCCGGCCGGTGCGCCGCGGGAATCGTTCCCGTGGCGGTGCCTTTGTGACTGGGCAGTCCAAAAGCCAACTGACGAGGAGTTGACCATGGCTACGAAGAAAGCTGCGAAGAAACCGGCCAAGAAGGCCGCGAAGAAGTCCACCAAGAAGGCCGCCGCGAAGCGTCCGGCCGCCAAGAAGGCGGCGAAGAAGTCCACGCGCAAGGCGGCGAAGAAGACCGCGAAGAAGTCGACCCGCAAGGTCGCGAAGCGTCCGGCGCGCAAGACCGCCAAGAAGGCGGCGAAGAAGACCGCGCGCAAGACCGTTCGCAAGACCGCCAAGAAGTCGGCGCGCAAGGCCGCGAAGAAGACCACCCGCAAGGCTGCGAAGCGTCCGGCCGCCAGGAAGGCGACCCGCAAGACCGCCAAGAAGGCGGCCACCACGCGCACGGCGAAGAAGGCCACGAAGAAGGCCGCCAAGCGTCCGGCCGCGAAGAAGAAGGCTGCCCGCCGCCCGGCGGCGAAGAAGTCGGCGGCGATGCCGGCGGCTCCGGTGGTGCCGGCGCTGTAAGCGTCGCGTCACGCGTCATCTGGGCTCTCTCCCCGTGTTGCCCAGGCGGGGAGGGAGACTTTCCGAAGGCACCGAAAGCAGAACGCCGGCCACTGGCCGGCGTTTCGTTTGCAGGGGCCCGCGGAACCGCCGCGGGCGGCAGGGCGCCGGTCAGCGCCCGCGCAGCGGCGACAGCCACGCGCGCCCCGAGATGCCCAGAGCGCGGTCGAGCAGCGTGGGCAGCAGCGCGGTCGGCATCGTGCTCTCGCTGTTCCACAGGATCACCACGCCGAGGTCCTGCTCGGGCAGGAACGCCATGATCCCGCGGTAACCCTGCACCGCGCCGGCGTGGTAGACGAGCTTGTGACCGGCGTAGTCGTAGATGCGCCAGCCGAGCCCGTAGTACGCCGCGTCGAGACGTTCGCGCCGCCACGCCGAACTGCGCAGCTCGCCCGGCGTCTCCACCTGCGGCGAATGGATTTCCGCGAGTACGGCCGGCGGCAGCACGTCGGGGCGGTGGCCCATCTGCGCGATCAGCCACTGCGCCATGTCGTGGATGCTGGCGTTGACGCCGGCGGCGGGCGGAATGCGGTAGTAGGTTTCCTTCGGGCGCACCGAGATCCACGCGCCGCCGCTGCGCACATGCGGCCGCGCCCAGCTCGCGCTCGATTCCAGCCCGACGCGGCCGTAGGTGGCGCCGTACATCCCGAGCGGATGGAACAGCCGCTTCTCGACCTGGTGCGCGTAGAAATCGCCGGTGGCCGCGAACACCAGGTCGCCGACGAGGCTGAAGGCGATGTTCTGGTACGCGTAGCAGTCGCCGGGCGAGCAGGTGAGCGGCGCTTCCGACAGTTTCTCGGCGAGCAGCGGGTACGGCTCGTTCGCCTCGAGCATCCGGTCGTAGGTGTTGTAGGCCAGGCCGACGCGGTGGCTCAGCAGCTGGCGCAGCGTGATGCGCCGGGCGCCGGCCATGTCGCGCAGCCGGAAGCCCGGCAGCTGGTTGGTGATCGGCGTGTCCCACGCCATCGCGCCTTCCTGCACGAGCAGCGAACTCAACGTGCCGGCGAACGACTTCGACAGCGACGCCAGCCGGAACGCGGTGTCGGTGCCGACGGGCTCGCGCGTCTTGCTGTCGACGACGCCGTAGGCCTTCAGCGACAGCACCTGACCGTCCTGCACGATCGCCATCGCCATCCCGGGGATGCGCGACCGCACGAACGTCTGTTCGGCGAGGCGTTCCATCTCGCGTGCATGGGGAGTGAAAGCGGGCGTGTCGGCCGCGACGACGGGGAGCGCGGCGGCGAGCGCCAGCGCGGCGAAGAGGGAACGGATGAGCCCGGACGGGCGCGCTTTCGTGCGTGGCATGACCGACGTATGCTTGCGGAACGGACGCATTCTAGCCCGCCGGCGAGAGCGGCCCGTGAACCGCAGGGGAGACCTCCGATGTTGATCTCGCTGATCGTACTGGCCGTCCTCGTCGTCCTCGCCTTCTGGGGCGTCGGCATCTACAACGGGCTCGTCACCGCGCGCAACGCGTTCAAGAACGCCTTCGCGCAGATCGACGTGCAGCTCACTCGGCGCTACGACCTGATCCCGAACCTGGTCGAGGTCGCGAAGGGCTATCTCAAGCACGAGCGCGAGACGCTCGAAGCCGTGATCCAGGCGCGTGCCGCCGCGGTCAGCGGTCTGGCCGCGGCCAAGGCGAACCCGGGCGATCCCGCGGCGATGGCGGCGCTCGGCGGCGCCGAATCCGGGCTCGCCGGCGCGCTCTCGCGGCTGATGGTGGTGGCCGAGGCGTACCCCGACCTGAAGGCGAACCAGAACATGATGCAGCTCAGCGAGGAACTGACCTCGACCGAGAACCGCATCGCGTTCGCGCGCCAGGCCTACAACGACAGCGTGATGGCCTACAACAACAAGCGCGAGGTGTTCCCGTCGAACATCATCGCCGGCATGTTCGGCTTCATCGCCGCCGCGCTGCTCGAGATCACCGACCCCGGCCAGCGCGAGGCGCCGAAGGTCTCGTTCTGATCGGCGCGCCCGCCCGGCGACGGGCGGGCGCACTGCCGGAGACGGGCGGATGAACTTCTTCGAACGCCAGGACGCCGCGCGGCGGATGTCGCGCCGGCTCGTCTTCCTTTTCGTGCTGGCCGTGGCCGCGATCGTGCTCGCGGTCGACCTGGTGTTCATGGCGGCGTTCGGCGGGCTCGCCGAAGGCGCGGCGTCGCCCGGCGAGCTCGCCGCCGGCCTCGTGGTGTCGACGCTGGTGACGCTGGCGATCATCGGCCTCGCATCGATGTACCGGATGTCGAGCCTGCGCGCCGGCGGCTCGGCGGTGGCGCAGCAGCTGGGCGGCACGCCGGTGCCGGAGGACACGCGCGATTTCCATCTGCGGCGGCTGCGTAACGTGGTCGAGGAAGTGGCGATCGCCTCCGGCGTGCCCGTGCCGCAGATCTACGTGCTGGAGCAGGAAGCCGGCATCAACGCGTTCGCGGCGGGCTACGCGCCGACCGACGCGGCCGTCGCGGTCACCCGGGGCGCGCTCGACCGGCTCAACCGCGACGAGCTGCAGGGCGTGATCGCGCACGAGTTCAGCCACGTGCTCAACGGCGACATGCGCCTGAACATCCGGCTGATGGGCGTGCTGTTCGGCATCCTCGTGCTGGGCATCATCGGCCGCAAGGTGCTGCTGCACGGGCGCGGCGCGCGCGGCAGGGGCGCGGCGCCGGTGCTGATCGCGGCGCTCGGCCTGTTCATCGTCGGGTACGTCGGCATCTTCTTCGGCCGGCTGATCAAGGCCGGCGTGAGCCGCCATCGCGAGCTGCTGGCCGATGCGTCGGCGGTGCAGTTCACCCGGCAGACCCGCGGGCTGGCCGGGGCGCTGAAGAAGATCGGCGGGCTCGGCGAAGGCTCGAAGCTGGCGAGCCGCGACACCGAGGAAGTGGCGCATATGCTGTTCGGCGACGGCGTCGGATACTCGCGCCTGTTCTCGACCCATCCGCCGCTGCTCGATCGCATCGTCGCGCTGGAGCCGGCGTTCAAGGCGACGGAACTCGAAGCGCTGGCCGCGCGCTGGCAGCTGCGACCGCCGTCCGGCGTCGACGAGGACGTGGCACTCGGGCTGGCGCGGCGCGAACCGCCGCCGCTGCCGGGTGACCGCACCGAGGTGCGCGTGACGCCGCCGGCCGTGGTGTCGCAGGCCGGCGCGCCGCAGGCGGACGATTACCAGCGCGCGGGCTCGCTCGTGGTCGCGCTGCCGGACGTGCTGCAGGCCGCGGCGCGCGATCGCGAGGAGGCGCTGCCGATGCTGTTCGGGCTGCTGGTGTCCGACGACGCCGAGGCCCGCGAGAAGCAGCTGCGCGAACTGGCGACGCGCGAGGGCGAGCGGGTCGCGCGGCAGGCGTCGGACTACGCCGAGCGGCTGTCGAC
>CAMPHE010000163.1 GCA_946885815.1 uncultured Arenimonas sp. | reverse complement strand
GTGTCTTGGAATGTGGCTATTTCCGGGAAATCGCGGCCGCCGCGTCGTCGCGTCGCTGGTGTCGGCCCACGACGGCGCGCTGCGCGGGTGAGGGGGGCTCGAGCCGCCCGCCCAGTTCGCGGTGCGCCGCCAGTTCCATCAGGTAGACGAGCGCCTCGCGCGGCAGCGGCGCGTCCGGGCTGTGCCCCGCCACGGGATCGACCAGCAGCGCCCACCGCGGCGCCTGCCGGCGCACCGCCGCGGCGTACGGCGCGATGCTCGGCAGCGGCACCTTCGGGTCCTTCGCGCCGGCCCACAGGTACACCGGAACCTGCACCGCGCCGACGTTCGCCAGTGGCGACTGCTCGCGCATCCGCCGCCGCCACGCCGGGTCGGTGAAGGGGAAGCCGACCTTCGCGAACTGCAGCGCCAGTGGCGGGCCGTCGCCGCGCAGCACAGCGGTGTCGTGGTCGGCCTGCCACTGCTTGATCCAGCCGTAGTCGGTCGGCGGCGCGGCGGCGAACACCGCGTCGAAGCGTCCGGGCCGATGGCTGGCGCCGAGCAGCGCGAGGTAGCCGCCGAACGAATGCCCCATCAGTGCCTGCCGACCGCGATCGCCGATCCCGGCCGCGAGCAGGAAATCGAGGCCGTCGACGACATCCGCGAGGACCGGCCCGTCGCCGACCTCGCCTTTCGCCGCGAGCAGGTAGCGCACGCCGTGCCCGGTCGAGCCGCGGAAGTTCGGCACGAACACCACGACCCCGCGATTGGCGAGCAGCTGCAGCCGCGGGTCGTAGTCCTCGTCGACATGGGCGACCGGGCCCCCGTGCAGCCACGCCACCAGCGGCGCGGTCGCGGCGGGCACGCCCGGCGGCAGCAGCACCCAGCCGTGCAGCAGCCGTCCGTCGCGCGCGCGCCAGCTCACCGGATGCATCGGCGCCAGCGACGTGGCGGCGATCGGCGCGGCCGCGCCGGCGGGATCGGCGGCGTCGGCGAACAGCCGGCGCGGTTCGCCGCCGGCGTCGACGAGGAAATGCCGCGGCGCCGTCCACGTCGCGTGGCGGGCGCGCACCAGCCAGCGCCGGCCGTCGGCGCTCGCGGACAGGTCCAGCGCCGCGCCCGGCATCGCCGCCTGCAGCGCCGCGATGCGGTCGCGCGTGGAGGCGTCGTTCGCGACCCAGCGCGACGCGCCGCCGCCGTAGCGCACCGCCAGCCAGTCGCCGCGCGCGCGGCTCCACAGCAGCGCATCGGCGTCGCCGACGCCGACGGGATCGCGCTGCACGGTGACCCAGCGCGCGTCCGCGTCGCGCCAGCGCCGCAGCGCCAGCGTGTCCTCGCCGTGCTGCGAGAGCACCGCGACGTCGCCGTCCGCATCGAAATCCACCAGCGCGCAGGTCTCGACGCCGGTGCAGCGCATCAGCTCGCGGGTGCCGGCCGGCGCGTGGCGGCGGATCGCCACGTCGTAGTCCGGCCCGTCGAACGCGGCCGTGTACGCCAGGCGCCCGTCCGCGTGCAGCAGCACGCCGGCCAGCGGCCGTGCGGCCTCGTGCAGCAGGCGCGTGCCGCCGCGGGCGTCGACCCGCAGATAGCGATGCCGGACCGCGGCGCCGGGATCGTCGTCCACCGGTGCCTGTTCGTGGACGATGGCGAACGCCGGGGCCCGCGGATCGACGTGCCACAGCCGCTGCCGGCGGCGCACGTCCCACTTCAGCACGCGCGACGCCGTGCCCTTCGCGACGTCGAACACCGCCAGGCCGTGCGCGTCGGCGATCCACAGCCGCGCGCCGTCGCCGGCCCAGTCCACGCGCACCTGCGTCGCACCCGACAGCGCCCGCGTCTCGCGACCGGTCGCGATGTCGTGCACGTCGACGTCGACGCGTCCGGCGTCGTGGCGCAGCACCGCGAGCCGGGCGCCGTCGGGCGACAGGCGCACGTCGCCGATCGCCGGCGGCGTCAGCAGCGCCGCGCGCGACAGCAGCGGCGGACGCGGGCGCGCGTCGCTGTCGCGCACCGCCGCGCGCAGCGCGATCCGCGTCGCGGCGACGGGGTCGGCCGCGGCGGCCGTCGTCGACGCGAACGCCAGCGCGGCCGGCAGCAGCGACGACGCGATCAGCAGGAAAATGCGCATCGGAACTCCTCGTGAACGCGATCGCTCAGCGCGCCGCGCGCCGTTCCAGGCACAGCAGGCTCAGCAGCGCCGGCAGGCCGAGCAGCGCGCAGCTCGCGAGCCACACTCGGCGGCGCGCCGGGCTCGCCCGCGTCCCTCGCAACCACCACGCGCCGAGCGCCAGCGACAGCACCATCAGCGCCGCGGCCAGCGGCACGAACGCCCGCACGCGCGGCACCGGTTCCAGCGTCGGCGGCCGGGTCAGGCCGAGATCGAGCACCACCGTCGGCGCGCGCGCCAGCAGATGCAGCACCGGCGAGGCCCACCACGAGGCCGACGGCACCAGCGGTGCGCCGCCCCAGCTCACGCGATGGTCGAACACGCCCTCGCGCCCGCCGACGTCGGTGGCCGTGCCGCCCGCGTCGACGAACAGCACCCGCTGCCACGGCGGGAACATCGCCTCGAAACCGCCGTACTCGCGCGACGGATCGAAGAACAGCGACACCAGCCATCCGTCCATCAGCGCGGCGACATCGACCTGCACCAGGTGCGCGCGGCCCTCCGGCAACGCGACTTCCCAGTCCAGCCGCGGCGCGGCGAACGGGGACGCGGCCGCGCGGTCGTCGACGTACGCCAGCACCCGCCGGCTGGTGACCACCAGCGTGCGGTCGAGCGCGCGCACCGGGCGGCCGGTGAACGCCTCGCCCGGCGCCAGTGTCAGCAGCACGTGCTGGCGCGCGTTCTCCTTGTCGATCGCGTACAGCGTGTCGCGCGTCGTCGCGACCGAGGGCACCTGCGTGTAGGGCGCGTCGTCGCCGGCGCCGTCCGTGCCCCACCAGCCGCGGTCCTCGCCGGTCCGCGGCTCGCGGCCGTGGTAGAGCATCCGGTCGTGGCTGAAGGTCCATTCGGTGCCGCTCGTCTCGTCCCACCACGGCTTGCCGGTGTTGCCGAGCTGATGCCGCACCGGGAAGCGGTCGACGTCGGTGATCAGCCCGCCGACCTCGAGCAGCGGCAGCTGCTCGCGCCACGCCGCCGCACGCGGATCGGTGCTGCTGGCGAGCCCCTTGCGGATGAACTCGGCGGCGAAGCTGCCGCCGCCGGTGCCGGTGCCCGGTTCGTCGGTGGTCGCCAGCGTCGTTTCGGTGTGCGCGCGGCTCGTGCGCAGCACCTCGGCCAGCTCGATCGCGCCGCGGCTGAGGTGGAACACCAGCAGGAAGAACGCCAGCTGCAGCGGCAGCGCCGTCAGCAGCAGCACGCCGGTGCCGGCGACCGGCGCGTCGCGATCGGCGCGGAAACCGCGCCACGCGATCACCGCGAGCCACGCGGTGCAGGCCAGCACCAGCGGCAGCAGCCACCACACCGACGCCAGGTGCAGCGCCAGCAGCAGCGGCGCGACCAGCACGGCGATCGCCGCCTTGTTGCGGCTGACGCTGGCGTGCGCGCCGGCGAGCCACGCCATCGCCGCGAACGCCATCACGTGCAGCAGCGCCGCGTAGTGGCGGCTGTCGACCAGCTGCGTCGTGAACAGGTCGATCGCCACCAGCGCCAGCAGCAGCGGCAGCAGCACGCCGACCGCCAGCATCGCCGCGGCGGCCGTCGCCAGCGACGCGAAGATCCGCGCCGGCGACAGCGGCCGGTGCATCAGCCACAGCCACCGGCTCGGCGCGCGATAGCTGCCGACCTGCACCAGCGCCAGCGCCACGCCCGTCAGCAGGTAGACGAACAGCATCGCGCCCTGGTCGCCGGCCGCGAGCTGCGGCAGCACCGTCAGCCGCGCGAGGAACAGCAGCGCCAGCGCATGGCCGCCGGCGAAGATCAGCGTCAGGCGGCGGAAGCGCCGCCACTCGGAATGGATCAGGTCCTTCATCGGAGGTTCCTTCAGGCCGGCATCGCGTGGCCGCGAGCGAGCAGGGCGTTGACGGCGCGGTCGAGGCCGACGTCGCCACGGTGGATGCGCAGCGCGCCGCGCGCCTCGAGCTGCGCGCCGAACGCGTCGCCCTGGTCGAGCACGAGGTAATGGAACAGGCCGTCGAGCCGCTGCACCTGCAGCACGCCCGGCAGTTCGTCGACGCCGGGCGCGACGAACGGAAATTCGGCGACCCACAGCTGCACGCGCTCGCAGAACTCCTCCGGCGCCGACATGTGCTTGAGCACGCCGCGCTCGAGCAGGATCAGGTTCTCGGCGACGCGCTCGATCTCCTCCATCTGGTGCGAGCAGTAGACGACCGTGCAGCCGGCGTCGTCGACGCTGTGCAGCAACGCCTCGAGCAGCGCGCGCTTGGCGACCACGTCCAGGCCGAGGGTCGGTTCGTCGAGGATCAGCAGCTCGGGTTTCTGCGCGAGCGCCATCGCCAGGCTCACGCCGGCCCGTTCGCCGCGCGAAAGTTCGGCGATGCGCTGCTCCGGCGCCACGTTGAAGTGGCCGACGACGCGCCGGTACAGCGCCTCGTCCCAGGCCGGGTACAGCCGCCGCTGCATCGCCACGGCCTCGGTGATCCGCAGCCAGCCCGGCAGGCTGTGCTCTTCGTTGACGAAGCCGATGCGGGCGCGCTCGCGCTCGGTGAGCGCGGTGCAGTCGTGGCCGAGGATGGTCGCGCGGCCGGCGGTGGGCGCCTGGAAGCCGAGCAGGATCCGGAACAGCGACGACTTGCCGGCGCCGTTGGCACCGACGATCGCGTGGATCCGGCCGCGCGGGATCCGCAGCGTCAGGCCGTCGAGGGCCTTCTTGCGGCCGTAGACGAGGTCGAGCCCGTCGGTTTCGATCACGTAGTCGGTGGCGGCCGGCACGGGGG
>CAMPHE010000162.1 GCA_946885815.1 uncultured Arenimonas sp. | reverse complement strand
ACCCGGGCTGGGGCGGCAGCGTACGCGCGCCGCGGCTGCTCGGCGCGCCGGCGGCGATGGACCTGATGCTCACCGAGCGCGCGCTGTCGGCGTCGGCGGCGAAGGCGATGGGGCTGGTCGACCGCGTGGTCGACAGCGCGGTGCTGCTCGACGAAGCGGTGAAGCTGGCCGAACGCGGCACCGTGCGGCCGGCCAGACAGCGCTTCCTCGGCTGGCTGACGAACACGCTGCCGGCGCGCGCGATCCTCGCGCCGCAGATCACCGCCCAGGCCGCGCGCAAGGCGCGCAAGGCCCACTACCCGGCGCCGTTCGCGCTGATCGACACGTGGCGCCGTGCCGGCGGCCTGCCCGTGCACGCGGCGCTGAAGGCCGAGGCGAAGTCGGTGGTGAAACTGGCCGGCACGCCGACGGCGCACAACCTCGTGCGCGTGTTCTTCCTGATGGACCGGCTCAAGGGCCTCGGCGGCAAGGAATCGGGCATCCGCAAGGTGCATGTCGTCGGTGCCGGCGTGATGGGCGGCGACATCGCCGCGTGGTGCGCGCTGCGCGGGCTCGACGTGACGCTGCAGGACCGCGGCATGGAATACGTGCAGCCGGCGCTGGATCGCGCCGCGGCGCTGTTCGCGAAGAAGGTGCGGAACGACGACAAGCGCGCGGTCGTCGCCGCGCGCCTCGTGGCCGACGTCGAGGGCGCCGGCATCGCCGACGCCGACCTGGTGATCGAGGCGATCACCGAGAACGCCGACGCCAAGCGCGCGCTGTTCGAAGCGGTCGAGAAGACCCTGAAGCCGGACGCGATCCTGGTGTCGAACACCTCCTCGATCCCGCTGACGCGACTGCGCGAGGGCCGCCGCGACCCCGCACGCTTCGCCGGCCTGCATTACTTCAATCCGGTGGCGTCGATGCCGCTGGTGGAGATCGTGCGCCACGACGCGCTCGACCCCGAAACGGGGCGTCGGCTCGCCGCGTTCAGCCGGCAGATCGACAAGCTGCCCGTGCCGGTCGCCGGCACGCCCGGCTTCCTCGTCAACCGCATCCTCGCGCCGTACATGCAGGAAGCGATCCTCGCGTTTTCGGAAGGCATCCCCGGCAAGGTGATCGACGATGCGGCGCTGCGCTTCGGCATGCCGATGGGCCCGATCGAACTGGTCGACACCGTCGGTCTCGATGTCGCCGCCAGCGTGGGCCGGATCATGGCCGAATTCCACGGACAGCCGTTGCCGGACGCGTTCGCGGTCGAGGAAGGCCGCCGCGGCAAGAAGGACGGCCAGGGCCTGTACGCCTGGAAGGACGGCCGGGCGGTGAAGCCGGAGGTGCCGAAGGACTACCGGCCGCCGGACGACCTCGAGGACCGGCTGATGCTGCCGCTGCTCAACGAAGCGGTGTCGTGCCTGCACGACGGCGTGGTCGCCGACGCCGACCTGCTCGACGCCGGCGTGATCTTCGGCACCGGCTTCGCGCCGTTCCGCGGCGGCCCGATCACGCACATCCGCACCGTCGGCCCGGCCGTGCTGAAGGCGCGTCTGGAGACGCTGGCGACGCGCTACGGCAGCCGTTTCGCACCGAAGCCGGGCTGGGACGCGCTGATCGCCGAATCGACTTCGGAGGGAGTCGCGTCGCGGTCGGAGTGACTTGTTCCTCGCCACGGACGAGCACGGACGAGCGCGGACGGGCGCGGACGGGCGCGGACGAGCACGGATAGAGCTTTCTATCCGCGTCGATCCGCGTAATCCGCGTCGGGAATGCGGTCTGGCGGGTCGACGAATCAGGATCACGACGCGGATTACGCGGATAGAGCGATTCCGGGGGTCGATCCGGATCGTTCCTTCCGTGGTCGTCCGCGGCAAAAAATCGTTGCCGCCTGAAGTCGCGCGGATCAGCCGCAGCCGGTGAGCCGCAGCGTCTGCCCGGCGCGGATGACGTACGGCGCGCGCAGGCCGTTCGCCTTCGCGAGCTGGATCGCGCCATCGCAATCGTGTCTGCGCGCGATGGCCGCGAGCGTGTCGCCATTGCGGACCCGGTACGTGCGCGCGGGTGCGGGCGCCGCCGGCCGCGCGGCGGCCACCACCGTCGGCTTGTGCGCCGACATCAGGTTCGCCGCGATCGACGCGCGCGGACCGCTGATGCAGTGGCGCTGGTACAGCGGCGGCACCGCCGTGGGCACCCGCAACTCGGTGCCGGCGCCGATCGACACATGCGGCTCCCAGCGCGGGTTGAGGTTGCGCAGCGCACGGAAGTAACCGTCGCGCGGCCCGCCGAGGCAGATCGACAGCTGGTAGATCGAGGCGGGGTGCGACAGCTTCATCACCGTCGCCGCACCGTCGACGCGCGGGAATTCCAGTCCGTACTGCTCCGGGTGCAGGAACAGCCACGCGGCCGCGAGCACATACGGCACGTAGTCGCGCGTTTCCGGCGGCAGCTGGCCATAGACCGCGGGGTCCCAGAAGTCGCGGCCACCGGACGCCTGCTTCAACCGCAGCGCGCGCCCTTCGCCGCCGTTGTACGCGGCGATCGCGAATTCGAGGTCGTCTCCCAGCTCGGCGAAGCGCTCGTTGAAATACGCCACGCTCGCGCGCGCCGACAGCTGCGGGTCGTAGCGGGTGTCGAAGCCGTTCGTCCAGCCCAGCCCGAAGCGCTGGCCGGTGGCCGGCATGAACTGCAGCGGCCCGGCGGCGCCCGACCGGGAAAGCGCATGCACGCGACCGTTGGATTCCTTCGCGAGGATGCCGAACAGCAGCGCTTCCGGCAGACCGGCCCGCTGGTATTCGGGCCACATCAGGAATCGCATCTGCTGGTAGTTCTCCCAGCTGGTGATCAGGCTCGGGCGCATCCACGTCAGCCACTCGGCCATCGCGGCGCGCACCGGCTCGTTCATCTCGATCAGCTCCGCCAGTTCGCGGCCGCGCAGCAGGTTCACCGACTTGCCCGCCGCCGGCATCGCGCCGAGCACGCCGCCGCTGCCGGTGCCGTCCGGCGACGCGAAGCCTTCGCCGCCGGCCGCGAGGTTGGTGCCTTCCTGAAGCAGCGCGTCGTAGGTGGCCAGCACGCGGCCGACGTCGCAGCGGCGCACGTCGTCGCAGCGCCGGCCGAGCTCCAGCAGCTTCGCCGACGCGACGCGCACGGCCTCGCGCCCGCCGGCGGCGTCGCCGGCCCGCACCTGCTCCAGCCCCGCGCGCCATGCGACCGTGGTCGCGTCGAGTTCCGCGTACAGCGCGTCGGCCGCGGTGGCGCGCCGCGCGTCGGCGATATGCGGAACGGCCGCGAGCACGACGCAGGCGGCGGCGAACAGAGTCGTCTTCATCACGCTGGATTCCCCGCAAACCGGATGCGGCGCCTTTATGCGGCATGCGCGGGGCGGGGGCAAGGACGGCGAGCACCTGCGTTTAGAATCGCCGCATCCCTGTTCATGGACATGAGCGATGACGGATCTGCTGATCGGCCTCGGCGACACCCCGGTCCACCTGCTCGCGCGCTACGGCAATCGCCATGGCCTCGTCGCCGGCGCCACCGGCACGGGCAAGACGGTGACGCTGATGACGATGGCCGAGGGCTTCTCGCGCCTGGGCGTGCCGGTGTTCGTGGCCGACGTGAAGGGCGACATCGCCGGGCTCGCGATGGCCGGGACGCTCTCGGAAAAGCTGGCGGCGCGCGTCGCGAAGATCGGCGTCCCCGGTTACGTGAACGAGGCCAACCCGGTCGTGTTCTGGGACCTCTTCGGCGAGCTCGGCCACCCGGTGCGCACCACGGTGTCGGAAGTCGGCCCGACGCTGATGGCGCGGATGCTTGAACTCAACGACACGCAGTCGGGCGTGCTCGACATCGTCTTCAAGCTCGCCGACGACCGCGGCCTGCTGCTGCTCGACCTCGACGACCTGCGTGCGCTGCTCTCGCTCGTGATCGAACACCGCGCCGAGGTGTCGAAGGAATACGGCCTGGTCAGCCCGCAGTCGGCCGCGGCGATCCAGCGGGCGCTGCTGCGGCTGGAGCAGGCCGGCGGCGAGCGCTTCTTCGGCGAACCGGCGCTGGAGCTCGCCGACCTGATGCGCACCGACCTGTCGGGCCGCGGCGTGATCAACGTGCTCGCCGCCGACCAGCTGGTGCTGCGGCCGCGGCTGTATTCGAGCTTCCTGCTCTGGCTGCTGTCGGAGCTGTTCGAGACGCTGCCCGAAGTCGGCGACCTCGACAAGCCGAAGCTGGTGTTCGTGTTCGACGAGGCGCACCTGCTGTTCGACGACATCACGCCGGCGCTGCGCCAGCGCGTCGAGCAGGTCGTGCGGCTGATCCGGTCCAAGGGCGTGGGCGTGTACTTCTGCTCGCAGAACCCCGACGACGTGCCCGACGAAGTGCTAGGCCAGCTCGGCAACCGCGTGCAGCACGCGCTGCGCGCGTTCACGCCACGCGACCAGAAGGCGGTGCGCACCGCGGCCGAGACGTTCGTGCAGAACCCGTCGCTGGACGTGGCGAAGGTGATCGGCGAACTGGCGGTCGGTGAGGCGCTGGTGTCGACGCTGCAGGACAGGGGCGTGCCGATGCCGGTGCAGCGCACCCTGATCGCGCCGCCGCGCTCACGGATGGGCGCGATCACGAAGGAGGAACGCGACGCCGTGCGGGCGCGCAGCCCGGTCGGCTCGCGCTACGACGTCGCGGTGAACCGCGAATCGGCGCACGAGATGCTGCGCGAGCGCGCGGCCGACGCCGCGCCCGCCGCGGCGGGTGGCGCGAAGGCGCCGCCGGCGCCCGCGCCGGCGCCCGACAAGCCGTCGAAGCTGGACGAATTCCTGTGGGGCACGAAGCGACGCCAGGGCGCGGTGGAAGCCGCGGCGAAATCCGCGACGCGTTCGGTCGCGTCCGGCCTCGGCCGGCCGCTCGTGCGCGGCATC
>CAMPHE010000161.1 GCA_946885815.1 uncultured Arenimonas sp. | reverse complement strand
TCTCGCTGCTGCCGGGCACCTGCATCAGCTGCACGTAGTCGATGACGATCAGGCCGAGGTCGTGTTCGCGCTTGATGCGGCGCGCCTTGCTGCGCAGCACGTCCGGCGACAGCGCCGGCGTGTCGTCGATGAAGATCTTCACTTCCGACAGCATCTTGATCGCCATGTTCACGCGCGACCAGTCCTCGTCCTCGAGCTGGCCGGTGCGCAGGCGGGTGGCGTTGACGCGGCCGATCGACGAGATCAGGCGGAACGCCAGCTGCGACGACGACATTTCCATCGAATACACCGCGACGGCCTTCTTCGTCTTCAGCGCGCCGAATTCGGCGATGTTCAGCGCGAGCGTCGTCTTGCCCATCGCCGGACGCGCCGCGAGGATGATCAGGTCGCTCGGCTGCAGGCCGGCGGTCATCTCGTCGAGGTCGGTGAAGCCGGTCGGCAGCCCGGTGACGGTGCCCTGGTTTTCGTAGCGTTCCTGCAGGATCTGGAACGCGTCCTTCATCGCCTCGCGCAGCGACACGAAATCGGCGCGCCCGCGCCGGCCCTGCTCGGCGATCTTGAACACCTTCTGCTCGGCGGCGGACAGCACTTCCTGGCTGTCGCGGCCTTCGGGCTGGAAGCCGTCGTTGACGATCTCGGTGCCGGCCTCGATCAGCTGCCGCAGCACGGCCTTCTCGCGGACGATCTCGGCGTACGCGCGGATGTTCGCGGCCGACGGCGTGCTCGACGCGAGCTCGACCAGATAGCCGGTGCCGCCGATCTGCTCGGACAGCCCGTTCGCATCGAACCACTCGCCGAGCGTGACGGCGTCGAAGGGGCGGTTCTTCTCGCTGAGCTCGCGGATCGCGCGCCAGATCAGCCGGTGGTCACGACGGTAGAAGTCGTTGTCGGTGAGCAGGTCGCCGACGCGGTCGATCGCGTCGGGGGCGAGCATCAGGCCGCCGATGACCGCCTGCTCGGCCTCGGCCGACTGCGGCGGAACGCGGAGGGCGTCGATCTTCGCTTCGGTGCGCTGGAATTCGGAACGGGATGCGGGCATGGATGCCTTGGAGGTGCGCGGCGCGAAGGGCGACAGCGGATTCGGGTCGGACATCGTAGCGATCCCTCCGAGGGCCCGACAGGCATAAGCCTGTGCATAACCGGTGGGCAACGCTACGACGCGCGCATCTCAATTCCTGCGACGCATCGCGTAGATCACGTACGCGACGGCCGCCGCCGCCGCGCCGAGCGTGAACGCCAGTGCGCCGCCGGAACGTTCCCACGCCAGCGCCGCCATCGCCGCACCGATCACGCCGCCGACGCCCCCGCTGAAGCCGTACAGCAGGCTCTGGCCGGCGGCCGCGCGGCCGCCCGGGAAATAGTCGGCCATCAACCGCATGCAGCACGCGTGGAACATCGCGAAGCCGAGCGCATGGGTCACCTGCGCCAGCGCCATCAGCGGCAGCGATTGCGGGAACCACGCCACCACCAGCCAGCGCCCGATCGTCGCGGCGACGCACAGCTGCAGCAGCGATGCCGCGCCGAAGCGGTCGATCAGCCGCGGCGCCTGCCAGAACAGCGCGATCTCGATGACGACGCCCAGCGCCCACAGCGCGCCGACGACCGCGCCCGAGTGACCCGCCGCCTGCAGGTGCAGCGTGTAGAACACGTAGAACGGGCCGAAGCCCACCTGCATCAGCAGCGCGACCAGCAGGAAGCGGCGCACGCCCGGTCGACGCCACAGGTGGCCCGCGTCGCCGGCGACGGGCGCCGGCGGCGGCCGGTCGTGGCGATGCGGCCAAGCGCACAGCGCCATCGCGGCGAACAACGGCAGCGCCAGCAGCGGGAACGCGGTGCCGCCGAAGCGGTCGAGCAGCGCCCCGTAGCTGCCGGCGACCAGCAGGAAGCCGACCGATCCCCAGACCCGCAGGCGACCATAGCGCTGCGGCCGCGGTCCGAGCGCCGCCAGCGACATCGCCTCGAACTGCGGCATCACCGCGTTGTAGAACAGCCCGAACACCGCCATGACCGCCAGCAGCGGCCACGCCTCGCGGGTGAACACGAAACAGGCGAACAGCACCGCGGCGGCCACGCTCCCGGCGACGAACCAGTACCCCGGCCGCGCGCTGCGGCCGGTCAGCGCCGCCCACGCCGGCGGCGCCACGATGCGCGTGCCGTACCACAGCCCGAGCATGCCGCCGACGACATAGCCGCCGTGGCCGAGCGCGTCGACCCAGCGGCCGACGTACGGCGTGTAGGCGCCGAGCGCGGCGTAGTAGGCGAAGTAGTACAGCGAGAACCAGCGCAGGCGGGCGTCCATGCCGGCGGCCGTCAGAACTCGAGGTCGAGCGCCGCGCAGAGGTAGTCGACGAGCGGCGCGAGCCCGCGGAATCGCGACGCGACGGTCGCGCGCAGCCGCGGCCCGAGCACGGTCGCGTCGTCCAGCGGCGCGACGGCGGCGAAACTCTTGCGCTTGAGATCGTCGATCAGCTCATGGTCGGCGGGGTAGCCGCGTGGCGGCCGCACCAGCGATTCGCCGCCCAGCGCGAACGCCCGGCGGAACGCCGGCGCGCGCGTCACCGCCTTCCACCCGCTCGGGTTGTCGAGCAGGAACGCGCGCACGCGCCGCTGCGTGTCGGCCTCGGGGTGCCACAGGCCGGCACCGACGAAGCAGGCGCCGGGCTGCACGTGCAGGTAGAACGACGGCGCCGCGACCTGCTTGGCGCGCTCGTGGAAGATGCGCGCGCCCGACCACGTCTTGTACGGCGTCTTGTCGTTCGCGAAGCGCGTGTCGCGGTGGATGCGGAACAGCGAACCGCCGACGGGCCGCGGGTCGGCGCGGTAATGCGGGCTGATCGTGGCGACGTCCGGCTGCAGGTCGGCGATCAGCCGCAGGAACGGCTGCTTCAGCGACGCCTCGTGGTCGGCCTTGTGCGCGTGGAACCATTCGCGCTCGTTGTGCCGTGCCAGGCCGCGCAGGAAGCGGAACGTCGCCTCGGTGAAGTACGCGCTCATGCGAGCGACCGCGCGACGTCGCGGCCCCACGCGTCGAGGGCGTCGAGCCACGCCTGTTTCGGCCCGGGCGCCGTGACCGCGCGCAGGGCGTCGATCTCCGCCGGGTAGCCGTCGAGGTCGTGTTCCGACAGCCCGCTGCCGGGGGCGAGCCGCCGCCGGCGGTAATCGTCCCAGCGGACGCGCTCGCCGGCGTCGAGCGTGTCCGGCCAGTTGCGCGCGCGGTAGCGGAACAGCAGCTCCGCGAAACGCGGGTCGTCGAACCGCGGCCCGTACGCGGCGAGGTCGCCCGGCGGCGAACCGCGCACCTGCGGGAACAGCCGGCGGTCGGCGTCGGACGCGAAGCCGTCGTACAGCGCCGCGTCCGGATCCGACGGCGCCCGCGCCGCCTCCCGCGCGTACACGCGCCGCACGGTTTCGGCGAGGCCGGGCGCCGCGCGCAGCACGTCGACCCACGCGAGCGCCTGCCCGGCGTCGATGCCGAGCCGTCGCCAGTCCTCGCCGCGCAGATGCGCGAGCGGCAGCAGCACCGGTGCCTTGTTCAGGTGCACTTCCTTCAGCGGCACGCGAAGCTCGCCGTCCGGCAGGTCGGCGGCGGGCGTGTAGAGCCGGTCGGCGATCTCGTCGGCATCGAGGTGCAGCCACGCGCGGGGGTCCTGATCGAGGCTGCAGACGATCACGCGCGATTCGATCCGCGGATGCCGCGCGATCGGCACGACCAGCGCCGCGCAGTGCCGCGCCGCCGGGTAGCGCGACGAAACATGCAGCAGCGGCGTCATCGCCGCCACGTCGACCAGCGCCGCCGCGGCGGCCTTGCGCCGGAGCGCGAACGCGTAGTCCCACAGCCGCGGCTGCGCGGCCCGTAATTTCCGCGCGAGCCCGAGCAGCGCGCGCACGTCCGACAGCGCCTCGTGCGCATCGCCCTCGCGCACGCCGTTGGCGGCCGCGAGGTGTTCGAGGCGGAAGCTCGGGGCGCCGTCCTCGCGCAGCGGCCATTCGATCCCGTCGGGGCGCAGCGCCCGCGCCAGCCGGAACACGTCGAGCAGGTCCCAGCGCGAATTGCCGTGCTTCCACTCGCGTTCGTACGGGTCGTGGAAACAGCGGTAGAGCGCGTAGCGCACGAACTCGTCGTCGAAGCGCAGCGAGTTCCAGCCGGCGGCGCAGGTGCCGGGGTGCGACAGCTCCTCGGCGATGCGGCCGACGAATTCCGCCTCGCGGAGCCCGTCGGCGACCGCGCGCTGCGGCGTGATGCCGGTGACCAGCGTCGCACCCGGCGACGGCAGCAGGTCGTCGGCCGGCCGGCAGAACAGGCTGACCGGTTCGCCGGTCTCGCGCAGGTCCGCGTCGGTGCGGATCGCGGCGAACTGCGCGATGCGCGTCCGTCGCGGATCGCTGCCGAACGTCTCCAGGTCGTACCAGAGGAAGCTGTCGGCCATGCGCGGCGTCAGCCCGCCGGCAGCGGCGCCAGCCGCTCGCGCACGCGTGCGTCCACCGCGTCCAGGTCGACCTGCGCCAGCGCATCGCAGCCGCGGGTGGCTTCCACCAGCAGCGCGCGCTGCACGCGGCCGCGGTCGAGCGCGGTGGCGTACGGCACGCGCGTGAAACTGACCATCGAATAGCGCGGCACGAACACGCCCGGGTGGCGCTCGGCGAGCACGCGTTCGAGCGCGCGCTGCAGCAGCCAGCCGGCGTCGTCGACCTGGTCGCGCATCTCGACGTAGTTCTCCAGCGCCATCGCCTGGATCGCCTCGGCGTTCGGCCGCCGTTCGGCCTCGAACGCGGCGAACGCGGCGGCGAAGTCGGCACCGTCGGCGAGGTGCCGGTCGAGCGCCACCGCGTCCTCGAACGCGCAGTTCATGCCCTGGCCGTGGAACGGCACCATCGCGTGCGCGG
>CAMPHE010000160.1 GCA_946885815.1 uncultured Arenimonas sp. | reverse complement strand
TGCGCGAGCTGTCCGGCGAGCCGAACGCCAGCATGTTGCCCGGCAGCACCGTGCGCAGCACGACCGTGTTGACGTTCTCGAGCTGGCGCGCGTACTGCGTGCGGCCGTCCTTGTCGGCTTCGGTCAGCGTGTCGCTGTTCGCCGGCAGGTAGTACGGGAACACGCGGTCGGTGACGCCTTCCTGGTTCTGGCCGACGACCTTGCCGAGGTATTCCTTCCATTTCATGTCGTCGCCGTCGGTAGGCGCGGTCAGGACCGTCGGGGTCTTCGGCGCGTCCTCTTCGGCCTTCTGGCAGCCGGCGAGCACGGTGAGCGAGAGCAGCAGGGCAAGCGGAACAAGGCGGTTCATGTCGATACCTCTTCTGTGGGTCTCAGGAGCGCTTCCAGCGCTCGGACAGGGCCTGCGCGACGGCAGGGTGCACGAATCCCGACACGTCGCCGCCCAGCCGGGCGACCTCGCGCACGAGGCTGGAAGAAATGAAGCTGTGCTGCTCGGCGGGCGTCAGGAACAGCGTCTCGACGTCCGGGATCAGGTGGCGGTTCATGCTGGCGAGCTGGAATTCGTATTCGAAATCCGACACCGCGCGCAGGCCGCGCACCAGCACGCCGGCGCCGACTTCCTGCACGAAATGCGCGAGCAGCGAATGGAAGCCGGCGACTTCGACGTTGGGATAGGGCTGCAGCGCGATGCGCGCCAGGTCCACGCGTTCATCCAGCGGCAGCGCCGGCCCTTTCCCGGGACTTTCGGCGACGCCGACGATCACCCGCTCGAACAGCGTCGCCGCGCGCGCCACCAGATCGATATGGCCGTTGGTGATCGGGTCGAACGTGCCGGGGTACAGCGCGACACGGTTGCGGGCCAGGCTCATGCCGGAGGGTCGCCCTGCGGTGGAAGTCCGGCCCGGAGTGTACCAGCCGGGCCCGGCGCGGGACCGTCCGCTGTCCGGAACAGCGCGTATTCCACGTCACGGGTCGAACCGCCGCGGTGGGGGTGCCAGCCGGCCGGCAGCGACGGCCTGATTCCGGCCGGACTTTCGACGTAGACCCAGGCGCCCGGCGCGAGCCGCGGCGCCAGCGCCACCGCCGCGGACTCCCACAGGCCGGCGTCGAACGGCGGATCGAGGAACGCGACGTCGAACGTGCCGTCGGCCTCCTGCCGCAGCCACGCGACCGCGTCGGCGTGGCGCACCTGCACGGTATCGACGCGCAGGCGTGTCGCCTGTTCGCGGAGGGTCGCCGCCAGCGCCGCGTCGCGCTCCACCAGCACCACCGACGCCGCGCCGCGCGACGCCGCCTCGAACCCGAGCGCCCCGCTGCCCGCGAACAGGTCGAGCACGCGCGCGCCGGGCAGCACCGGCTGCAGCCAGTTGAACAGCGTCTCGCGCACGCGATCCGACGTCGGCCGCAGTCCCGGCCGGTCCGCGACCGGCAGCTTCGAGCCACGCAGCCGGCCGCCGATGATGCGCACGGAGCCGCTGGGGTCGCGGCGTTTCATCAGGGCGTCAGCAATCCGGGTGCTACCATCCGCGGCATTGTCCGCGAAAGCAGC
This sequence comes from uncultured Arenimonas sp., assembly GCA_946885815.1. The sequence continues at coordinate 3,375 of CAMPHE010000160.1, read as the reverse complement.
GCGATGTTCGATTTCCTGAAGAAAAAGCCCGAAAAGCCGCAGCCGGCGCGTCCGGCCGCGCCTGTCGACGCGCCTGCCTCGACCGGCTGGAGCCCGGACGAGCTGGCCCGCGCCTACACCGTCAACGCCGAGCAGAAGGCGGCGCGGCTGGAGGCCGAGCGCGAGCAGGCGCGCGAGCAGATGAAGGGCACGCTCGGCACGAGCGCGTTCGCCCGCAGCTTCGCCGGCCTGTTCTCGCGCCATCCGAAACTCGACGAAGACCTGCTCGACGAGATCGAGACCGCGCTGCTGACCGCCGACGTCGGCGTGCCGGCGACGACCGACATCGTCGAACGCCTGCGGCGGAAGATGAAGGCGCGCGAGTTCGCCGACGTCGCGGCGCTGTTCCGTGCGCTGCGGCTCGACCTGCTGGCGATCCTCAAGCCCGTCGCGAAGCCGCTGGAGATCGACGCGGAAGCGAAGCCTTTCGTGATCCTGACGGTGGGCGTCAACGGTGTCGGCAAGACCACGACGATCGGCAAGCTCGCGCACCGCTTCCAGCAGGACGGCCACTCGCTGATGCTCGCCGCCGGCGACACGTTCCGCGCCGCGGCGGTCGAGCAGCTGAAGGTCTGGGGCGAGCGCAACGGCGTGCCCGTGGTCGCGCAGGGGCAGAACGCCGACGCCGCGTCGGTCGCTTTCGACGGCGCGCAGGCGGCGAAGGCGCGCGGCATCGACGTGCTGATCGCCGACACCGCGGGCCGGCTGCACACGCAGCAGGGCCTGATGGCCGAGCTGGCGAAGATCCGCCGCGTGCTGGGCAAGGTCGACGTGCGCGCGCCGCACGAAGTACTGATGGTGATCGACGGCACCACCGGCCAGAACGCGCTGAACCAGCTGCGGCAGTTCCACGCCGCCGCCGGCGTCACCGGCCTGGTGGTGACGAAGCTCGACGGCACGGCCAAGGGCGGGGTCGTGTTCGCGCTCGCGCGCGAATTCGGCATTCCGATCCGCTTCATCGGCCTCGGCGAGAAGACCGAGGACCTGCGCACGTTCGACCCGGAAGGCTTCGTCGACGCGCTGCTGCCGGAACCGCCCGCCGGCTGATGGCCGACACCGCCCCGCCCCGTCGCCGCCGGCGCTGGCCGCTGTACGTCGCGGCCGGGCTGGCGATCGCGATCGCGTTCGCCGCATGGCAGCTGTCGTCGGCGAAGCTGGCGAAGACGATCCTCGACCGGGCCGGCCCGGCGTTCGGACTGGAACTGGCGTTCGAAGGCACGCCGTCGTATTCGCTTCGCCCCGAGCCGCGGCTCTCGCTGCCGGGTTTCGTCGCGCGGCAGCCTGGCGCGGAGACGCCGCTGCTGACCGCCGATCGACTCGAGCTCTCGCTGCCGTGGTCGACGATCACCGGCGACGCGGCGGCGCCGAAGGTGATCACGCGCATCGATCTCGACACGCCGGTGCTCGACCTCGCCGCGCTCGCGGCGTGGCAGGCGACGCGTCCGGACACGCCGTTCGAAGTGCCGACGCTGACCGACGGCATCGGCGTCGACGACGGCACGATCGTCGGCGACGGCTGGCGCCTCACCGGCGTCGAGCTCGCGCTGCCGCATCTGTCGCCCGGCCGTCCGGCGGAGGCCGCACTCGCGGGCAGGCTCGAGCGCGGCACGCTGCGGCTCGGGTTCCAAGGCGACGTGGCGCTCGCGTCGGCCGGCCTCGAATCGCCGGTGCGGCTCGACCTCGAGGGCACGCTGGCGACCGGCGGCGACCCGATGCCGTGGACGCTCGAACTCGCCGGCGCGCTCGACGCCACCGGCACGCCGCTGCGCGTCGACGCGGCGCGCGCGAAAGCCACCGGCACGGTCGACGTCGGCGAAAAGCGCGCGGCGTGGATACTGGCGACGACGCTCGATGCCGCGATCGGCGACGCGACCACGATCGACCTCGCCGACGCCGCGTTCCGCGGCGACGAGCCGCTGCCCGAACTCCTGTTCGACGCGCATGGGGTGATCGACGAGCGGCTCCACGTCGACGCCGGCGGCGCGATGGCGCGCTGGCCCGGCGGCTGGCCGACCCTGCCGCCGCCGCTTTCCGCGACGCGGCCGATGAGCTTCGTGCTCGGCTACGACGGCGGCACGGATTTCGCCGCGCCGCTGCGCCTGCGCGTGACCCGCGACGGCACGCGACTGGACGTCCGCGCCGAGGTGCCGGAAGTGCTCGCGTGGATGGACCGCGACGACGCCAGCCCGCTGCCGCCGGTGGAAGGCAGTTTCACCACGCCGACGCTGACGGTCGGCGCGTTCACGCTCGACGGCGTGCGCGTGGAATTCGACGACGGCGACGGCGTCGACGCCGCCGGGCCGTTCGCCGGCGTGCGCGGCCGCGTCGACTCGACCGAGGACGAGCGCGAGGCCCGCGACGCGGACGCCTCGCCGTGAACACGTTCGCCGACGCGCTGCTGCGCTGGTTCGACCGCGACGGTCGCCACGACCTGCCATGGCAGCACCCGCGCACGCCCTACCGCACCTGGGTCGCCGAGATCATGCTGCAGCAGACGCAGGTGCAGACGGTGATCCCCTACTACGCGCGTTTCCTCGAAGCGCTGCCGACGCTGCCCGCCCTCGCGGCCGCCGATGCCGACCGCGTGCTGGCGCTGTGGTCCGGGCTCGGCTACTACGCCCGCGCGCGCAATCTGCACCGGGCCGCGCAGGTCTGCGTCGCGGAGCACGGCGGCGAACTGCCCGTCGACTTCGACGCGCTCGCCGCACTGCCCGGCATCGGCCGCAGCACCGCCGGCGCGATCCTCGCGCAGGCGCACGGCGCGCGTTTCGCGATCCTCGACGGCAACGTCAAGCGCACGCTGGCGCGCGTGCACGGCATCGACGGCTGGCCCGGCAGCAGCGCGGTGGAGAAGCGGCTGTGGGCGATCGCCGAGGCGTCGCTGCCCGACGCGCGGCTCGCCGACTACACGCAGGCGATCATGGATTTCGGGGCCACGCTCTGCACCCGGCACGACCCGGGTTGCCTGCTCTGCCCGCTGCAGGACGGCTGCGTCGCGCGGCGCGAGGGACGCGTCGACCAGCTGCCGCAGGCCAAACCGGGAAAGCCGCTGCCCGAACGCCGCACGCTGATGCTGCTGCTGCGCGACGACGCCGGCCAGGTGCTGTTGGCGCGACGGCCGCCCACCGGTGTCTGGGCCGGCCTGTGGTCGCTGCCGGAAACGGACGACCACGACGGCGCGCGCGCGTTCCTCGCCGCGCACGCCCCGGTCGATTTCGACGCCGGCACCGCGCTGCCGCTGATCGAACATGTGTTCAGCCACTATCGCCTGCACATCGAACCGCTCGCGTGGCGCGCGTCGCCGTCGGCGGCACGGGTCGGCGACGGGGACGACGT
>CAMPHE010000159.1 GCA_946885815.1 uncultured Arenimonas sp. | reverse complement strand
TGAACTGGCCTTCGACCAGCGGCGTGCCGGGCAGGTACACGCCGCCGCCACCGACGGGGTTGAGCTCGGCGGCCGAGTACTTTTCGAGCAGCCCGTACGCCTTGCCGACGATGAAGTCTTCCTGGCCGTGGCCCGGCGCGGTGTGCACCGCACCGGTACCGGCGTCGGTGGTGACGTGGTCGCCGAGCAGCACCGGGATCTCGCGATCGTAGAACGGGTGGCGCAGCACGACGCCTTCGAGCGCCGCACCGGCGACGCGGCCGTGCACGCGCAGCTCGGCGACGCCGTAGCGCGCGAGCGCGTCGGCGGCCAGCGGCTCCGCGAGCACCAGCCACCGCGCGCGGCCGTCGGCGGTGACCGGCCCGTCGACCAGCAGGTACTCGATCTCCGCGCCGAGCGTCACCGCCAGCGAGGCCGGCAGCGTCCACGGCGTCGTCGTCCAGATCGGCACGGCGACGAGCGCGTCGGCGGCGTCGGCGCCGAACTTCGCGGCGAGTGCGGTCGGATCGAGCGCGTCGTAGGCGACATCGATCATCGGCGACACCTTGTCGGCGTATTCGATTTCGGCCTCCGCCAGCGCCGAACCGCAGTCGAAGCACCAGTGCACGGGCTTCACGCCGCGGCTCAGGTGCCCGCGCTCGACGATCTTCGCGAGCGCGCGCAGCATGTCCGCTTCGTACGCGAAGTCCATCGTGCGGTACGGGTGGTCCCAGTCGCCGATCACGCCGAGGCGCTGGAAATCGCGCGACTGGCCGGCGATCTGCTCGGCGGCGTACTCGCGGCATTTCGCCCGGAACTGCGCCGCGTCGAGCTTGTCGCCCACCTTCCCGTGCTTCTTCTCGACGACCAGTTCGATCGGCAGGCCGTGGCAGTCCCAGCCCGGCACGTACGGCGCGTCGAAGCCGGCGAGCAGCTTCGACTTCACCACGATGTCCTTCAGCACCTTGTTGACCGCGTGGCCGATGTGGATGGCGCCGTTGGCGTACGGCGGGCCGTCGTGCAGCACGAACCGCGGCCGGCCGGCGGCCGCCTCGCGGATGCGTGCGTACAGGCCGTCGCGCTGCCACGCCGCCAGCATCGCCGGCTCGCGCTTCGGCAGGTCGCCGCGCATCGGGAACGCCGTTTCCGGCAGGCTGATGGTGTGCTTGTAGTCCTTGCCGCCGTGCTCGCTCACGCCATCGCTCCGCGTTCTTCCGTGTCGAGGCGCAGGGCGTCGCGCGCCTGCGCCGAATCCAGGTCCATCTGCCGCACCAGCGCCGGCAGGTCGTCGAACTTCAGTTCGTCGCGCAGCTTCGCGACGAATTCCACCTCGATGCGCTGCCCGTACAGGTCGCCGTCGAAGTCGAACAGATGCGCCTCGAGCAACGGCTCCACGCCGAACACCGTCGGGCGCGTGCCGAGGCTGGCCACCGCCGCGCGCGGCGACGGGCCGACGCCGTGCACCCACGCCGCGAAGATGCCGCCGAGCGCCGGACGCTTGCCCGCCAGCCGCAGGTTCGCCGTCGGGTAGCCCAGCCGGCGGCCGAGCTGGCGCCCGCGCACGACCCGGCCGGCGATCGAATAGCGGCGGCCGAGGCCGCGGGCGGCGCCGTCGAGGTCGCCGGCGGCGAGCTGGGCGCGGATCGTCGACGCCGACACGCGGCCGTCCGGCCCGTGCACCGGCGCGATCGCGTCGGCCGCGAACCCGTGGATCGCGCCGAGTTCACGCAGCAGCGCGAGGTCGCCCCGGCGACGGTTGCCGAACTGGAAATCGGGCCCGACCCACACTTCGCGCGCCTGCAGCTGCTTCACGAGCACGCGTTCGACGAAGGCCGTCGCGTCCATGGCGGCCATCGTCGCGTCGAAGCGCAACAGGCCGACGGCATCCATCCCGAGCGCGCACAGGCCTTCGAACTTCGCCCGCGGCAGCGTGAGTCGCGGCGGCGGTTCATGCGCGGAGAAGTATTCGCGCGGCAGCGGCTCGAAGCTCAGCGCGACCGCCGGCAGGCCGAGCGCGTCGGCGCGATCGCGCGCGCGGCCGACCAGCGCGCGATGGCCCCGATGCAGGCCGTCGAACGCACCGATGCACACCACGCTGCCTCGGGGGCATGGCGAATCGCCCCCGATGTCCCGGAACAGCCTTCTCATGCGCGAAAGTATAGCGGCCGCGGCCGCCGACCCGGTCCGGCGCGGCGCGCGGTCAGGCCTCGCGCAGGTGGCGCGGCCGCAGTCCGCCGAGCAGCAGGCCGAGGCCGTAGGCGAGCCCGCCGGCGCCGACCACGGCGAGCAGCCAGCCGACCCGCGCCGGCCACGACCCCAGCGCGGCCCAGTCGCCCAGCCACGCCTTCGCGCCCAGTACCGTCGCCGCCATCAGCACGCAGGCGAGCGCGATGCGCCCGAACAGGACGAGCCAGCCCCTCTCCGCACGGTACGCCCCGTCGCGCACGAGCCAGCGCCACAGCAGCGCCGCGTTGACGATGCCGGCCAGGCCGGTCGCCAGCGCGATGCCCGCGTGCGCGGCGTCGAACCCGATCCACCACAGCGGCGTCACCAGCAGCACCGTCAGGCCGATGTTCGCGAACACCGTGATCACCGCCGCGCGCATCGGCGTCCGGGTGTCCTGCCGCGCGTAGAAGGCCGGCAGCAGCACCTTGCTGAGCATGAAGGCCGGCACGCCGACGCTCATCGCGATCACGCTCCAGCCGACCATCGTCGTGTCGCGGGCGTCGAATTCGCCGTACTGGAACAGCGTCGCGCACAGCGGCCCGGCCATCAGCGCGAGCCCGAGCGCGGCGGGCACGCTGACCAGCGCGACCATTTTCAGACCCCAGTCGAGCGCGTGCGAATAGCCGATGGCGTCGGTGTCGGCGTGGCGGCGCGACAGGTGCGGCAGGATCACCGTGCCGATCGCGACGCCGAACAGGCCGAGCGGGAATTCGATCAGGCGGTCGGAGTAGTACAGCCATGCCTGGGCGTTCACGACCAGCGCCGAGGCGAACATCGTGCCCACCAGCAGATTCAGCTGCGACACGGACGACGAGAAGATCGTCGGCAGCATCAGCGTCGCCACCCGCCTGACGCCCGGATGACGCAGCCCGAACCGCAGCCGCGGCCGCAGGCCGAGCCGGCCCAGCGCCGGCCACAGCAGCAGCATCTGCGCCAGCCCGGCGAGGAACACGCCCCACGCCAGCGCGTATTCGCGGATCTCGAACCAGCGCGCGAGCCACAGCATCGCCGCGATCACCGCGAGGTTGTGCAGCACCGGCGTGAACGCCGGCAAGCCGAAGCGGCGCACGCTGTTGAGGATGGCGCCCGCGAGCGCCGTCATCGAGATGAAGGCGAGGTACGGGAACGTGATGCGCAGCATGTCGGCGGTCAGCGCCACCTGCCCCGAGTCGTCGCCGGCGAACAGCAGGAACAGCCGCGCGATCCACGGCGCGAACAGCATCCCCAGCCCGGTGACGACGACCACCACGGCCAGCAGCGCGCCGGCGACGTGGTCGAGGAAATCCTGCAAGGCCTCGGGATCGCCGCGCTGGTGCAGTTCCGACAGCACCGGCACGAACGCCGACGAGAACGAGCCCTCGGCGAAGATGCGCCGCAGGTAGTTCGGGATGCGGTAGGCGACGACGAACGCGCTGACCGCCGGCCCGGTGCCGAACAGCGTGGCCTGCAGCAGGTCGCGCGCCAGCCCGGCCAGCCGGGACAGGAACGTCATGCCGCTGAAGACCGCGGTGGAGCGAAGCAGGCCGCCGCGGCTCATCGCCCGGCCTCCGCGGGCCCCGGGCCCCGGCGCGCGAGGCTCACCGGGAATTGACGCGAATGCCGGGCTGCTCCATAATCCCGGGTCTTTCGCGCACCACCCCCCTTTCCCCGCCGGTTCCGCAGGTTCCGGCGACCATCTTCAGAGTTCAGGAGCCCTCCGTGGCCAACATCAAGTCCGCCAAGAAGCGCGCCAAGCAGACCGTCGTCCGCAACGCCCGCAATGCCAGCCAGCGTTCCATGCTGCGCACCGCCGTCAAGAAGGTCCTCAAGGCCCTGGAAGCGAAGGACGCGCCGGCCGCCGAGGCCGCGTACGCGACCGCCGTGCCGATCCTCGACCGGTACGCCGCGCGTGGCCTGATCCACAAGAACAAGGCCGCCCGCCACAAGAGCCGCATCAGCGGCCACATCAAGGCGCTCAAGCAGGCCTGATCCGCCGCGCGCGGGTCGCTGCAGCGAAAGGCCGGCGAAAGCCGGCCTTTTTGTTTGCCCGGGCGCTTCAGCCATCGGGGCGCATCCGCGCGCGTTCGGCCACGTCCTCCGCCGCTTCCAGCGCGGCCGCCTTCTGCTCGTCGAAGAACGCCTGCACTTTCAGCATGATCGGCCATGTGCCTTCGCGGCCGATCGCCGAAACGAGATACCACGGCGCCTTCCAGTCGAGTTCGCGCACCACGGCTTCGGCGCGCTCGCGCGCTTCCTCGGGGTCGAGCAGGTCCGCCTTGTTGAGCACCAGCCAGCGCGGCTTCTCCAGCATCGCCGGGTCGTGCCTGCGCAGTTCGTGCTCGATCGCGCGCACCTGCTGCACCGGGTCGACGCCGTCCTCGAACGGCGCCATGTCCACGAGGTGCAGCAGCACCCGGGTGCGCTGCACATGGCGCAGGAACTGCACGCCGAGGCCGGCGCCGTCGGCGGCGCCCTCGATCAGGCCGGGGATGTCGGCGATCACGAAGCTGCGGTCCATCTCGACGCTGACGACGCCGAGGTTCGGATAGAGCGTGGTGAACGGATAGTCCGCGACCTTCGGCGTCGCCGCCGACACCGCGCGGATGAAGGTGGACTTGCCGGCGTTGGGGAAGCCGAGCAGCCCGACGTCCGCCAGCAGCTTCAGCTCCAGCCGGATCTCGCGCTCCTCGCCCGCCGTGCCGGTGCCGGCCTTGCGCGGCGCGCGGTTCACCGAACTCTTGAAGTGCACG
>CAMPHE010000158.1 GCA_946885815.1 uncultured Arenimonas sp. | reverse complement strand
GAATCTTGGCGCATCCCCGACCCTGTCGCCGTGCTTCGGCTGCGGTCGCGACGTCCGGGAGGGACGGAGCGCGAGGGGGCACGGGCCGGGGCATCGCAAACATGGATGTTTGCGATGAGCCTCCATGGACGGATTCACGGCGTCCCCGGGCCGGGACCCCTCGCGGTCCGTCCCGGCTCGTGATCCAAACCGCAGCCGAAGTCAGGCGGCGTCGTCGAGGACCATCGTGCGAGGGGCCAGCCTGAACCAGCCCTCGCCCTCGGGGAGGTACTGGCCGCAGCACACCAGCGGCTCCTTGTAGATGTGCAGGGAGACGGCGATGTCGGTGGCGGACGGGTTGCGGATCGTGTGGTATTCGTGCGGCGGGATCAGGCTGCCGGCGGAACCGGCGCCGGCCAGCTGGGTGCCGACGGGCTCGAAGCGGAAGCGGTCGCCGTCGCGCTCGCGCAGTTCGTACTGGCAGATCTCGAGCTGGCCTTCCCAGATGCCTTCGACGCACCAGACGCCGGAGTGGTCGTGGATCGGCGTGCCCTGCCCCGGGCCCCACGTCATCGCGACGACGCTGTAGCCGGTTTCCTCGCAGCGGTAGAGCTCGCGGCGGGCGTAGTGGTCCTCGACGCGCTCCGCGCAGCACTCGGGCAGCTGGATGCTGCGGTCGCGGATCGCGCGGCACAGCCCGTTGCGCAGGGCGTCGACGGTCGCGCGCTCGTCGTCGCCGCCGGCGACGGCGGCGTCGATCATCGCCAGCAGCTGGCGGCAACCCGGGAATTCGAGGGCGAGCATCGCGGCACCGGAGGTCAGGATCCGGCGGCCATTCTACGCCCCCGTCAGTTTCCGGCCCACATGGCGCGCGCGAACGCCTCGGCGCTGCGGGGCGGCAGCTGCGAAGCCCCGTGCGTCATCGTGTTGATCGCCCAGCAGGCGTCCTCGTCGCTCGCGCTGGCCGGCGACTTCAGCACCCCGACGATCCGCTCGATCTGCGGGCCGTTGTAGTTCTCGCCGAGCAGCTGCCACGCCGCCTGTTCGGCCGCGGGATCGCGGGGCCGGAGCGGCGCGTCGTCCACTTCGGCCTTCAGCGCCTGCAGGTACAGCTCCCACAGGTTGCGGTGGTGTTTCGCCGGCAGGCGCTCGAGCGCATCGCCGATGTCGGCCGACAGCGCATGGTCGAAATCGTCACGCGGCCGGATCAGCTTGGCGCAGCTGTGCCGCGGCAGGCGCGGCAGCATCGCCGCCATCGCCTCGGTGCCCTTCACCAGCACGCCCGCCTCGAGCGACTGGCCGCCGCGGCGCAGCGCGGTATTGAGTTCCGCGTACAGGCCCTTGCTGCTGAACCGGCCGGCGAAGCGTTCCCGCAGCTTCGGATCGGCGTTGAACCGGTCGACGAACGCCTGTTGCTGGGCATACAGCGGTGACGCCGGCGGCAGCGGATTGTGCATTTCGCCGCCGATCTGCATCGATTCCAGATCGAAGCCGCGCTTCCCCATTTCCTTCCACGCCACGGCCGCGACCAGCACGACCACCAGCCCGATCACCCACGTCTTCATCCGTTCGCCCCTGTCCGAAGGCGCGCATTCTAGCGGCCCCACGGCCACCAGCCGCGCCCCGTGAGCGCGTAGCGGTCGGCGGACTGCTCGAAACGATTGCGGTGGCTGATGCCGCCGCACAGGAAGTACAGCGGCAGGAACAGCGGGCCGAGCGCGAGGGCCTGGTAGACGTGGGCGCGTTCGTGGTCGCCGAGGCGCACCCGCTCGTCGTGGCCGCCACGGGCGCGGCAGGCGTAGGTCGTGCACTGCTCGTCCAGCGTCGGGCCGGTGGCGAGGATCACGTTGCCGAGCGTCAGCGCGCCGCCGGGGCCCCACGGGTAGTCGACGAAGGCCAGCGCGAGGTCGGACACCCGCACGCGCGCGCCGAACGGCAGCCCGGCGAGGCCGCCGATCAGGCCCAGCAGCGTCAGCGGGCTCGCCCAGACCAGGCCGAGCGCGAACGCGAGGCGGTGCGGCAGCGAAGTGGGCATCGGACCGAGTCTATCGCTTGTCGCGCGCGCGCCGGTTCTGCGACGCTGCGCCGGTCCCGCCCCGGAAGCCGCCATGTCCACCGACACTCCGACGCCACCCGGCGCACCCGCGACGATCCCGGCCCGCACGACGCCGACGTGGGAGATGGAACTGCTGATTTCCGGCGCGACGGTGTTCGGCCTGCTGCAGCTGCCGGCGCTGGCCGACTCGCTGCTGTTCCACGCGCACAATTCCGGCCCGCCGATCGTCGCGCTGTTCGTGCTGCCGCTGTGGATCTACGTCAAGACCGCGCTGCTGACGCTGGCCGCGACGTTCGTCGTGCACCTGTGCCTGCGCGGCTACTGGGTGGCGCTGGTGGGGCTGTCGTCGGTGTATCCGGGCGGCGTCCGCTGGGACCGTGTCGCCGAGCGGGCCGGCCCGCTCTCGCTGGCGTCGATGCGCGCGAAGATGGGCGACATCGGCGACACGATAGAACGCGCCGACAACCGCGCCAGCCGCGTCTTCGGCATCGGCTTCGCGCTGGCGACGGTGATGCTGCTGCCGATCGTGCTGGTGCTGGCGCTCACGCTGCTGTTGTGGCTGGTTTCGCTGCTGGTCGGCGACAGCGCGTGGCTGACGGAAGCCGGCCTCTTCGTGTTCGTGCTGCTGCCGATTCCGTTCGCGCTGGCCACCGCCTGGGACCGGCGCCACGGCGCGAAGGCGGCCCCGGACAGTCGCATGGCGCGCACGATGCGCAAGGTGCTGCACGTCTACGAACGCGTCGGCATGGGGCGGGCGAGCAACCCGCTGCTGGTGCTGTTCTCCAGCAACGAAGGCAACCGCCGGACCGTCGTGCTGATGGTGCTGACGATGGGCCTGACCTTCATGATCATGTTCGCGCAGGCGGTCGGCGACCGCCTCGGACTGGAATTCGGCGACTACGCCGGCCTGCCCGACGACCGCCGTGCCGCGACCGATGCGGTGCTGCCGATTCATTACGACAGCCAGCGGGGCGACCGCATCCAGCTGACGCCGGTGCCGACGATTCCCGACCTCGTCGTGCGCGGGCCGTACCTGCGCGTGTTCATCCCCTATTTCCCGCGCCGTCACGCGGAAGCCTTGCAGATCGCCTGCCCGCAGGGGCTGGCGGAAGACACGGCGCCGCGCGTGCGCCTCGACTGCCTCGCGAAGCTGCAGCCGCTGTCGATCGACGGCGTCGTGGTCGACGTGCCGCTCGACGCCGCCGAGGACCCACGCACCGGCCAGCGCGGCGTGCTGGCGATGATCCCGGTCGGCGACCTGGCTCCCGGGCGGCACGAACTCACCGTGCCGTCGCCGTCCGACGCGCGCGACCTGCGCGATGGCGCGAAGCCGAAAGAGCCGTACCGCATCCCGTTCTGGCGCTGACGGCTACCGCGGCAGTCGTCAGCGGCCGGCGTCGACCGGGACGGGCTGCGCGTCGCCCAGGCGCAGGTCGGCGACCAGCGGCAGCAGCCGCGCGTAATCGCGATGCTGCGGCGTCACGATGCGTACGCCATGCGCACGGCTGCCGCGTTCGCTGACCAGCGTCACCACTTCCAGCGAGCGGTCGGGCAGCATCCGCACCACCGCGCGCGGCTGCGACGGGAGGTGCACGACCTTCGGCGTCGGCGGCGGCTGACCGCCCGAAGCGCAGGCGCCGAGCGCGAGCGTGGCGAGCACCGCGAGGGCCGGCGCGAACGCGGCCGGGCGGCGAGGATTCGATACGGAACGGACCATGGCGCGGCTCCTGCAGTGGCCGGATCGGCGCCGCCGAGTCTGCCGCAGCCGGCGCGATGGCCGCGTTCACTGCGTGGTCCAGTCCCCGTCCACCGGCAGCGCGGACCGGCAAGACCGCCGCGGTGCGGCTGACGCTTGACGCCCGTCCGCGGTGACGAAACGATGCCGCCTTCTTACCCGGAAGGCGCGCGATGCAGTCACCGGCTTCGGGTTTCCCGCGACACTACTTCGTGTCGCGCGGCTGGAAGATCGCGTTCGTGGCGATGTCCGCGCCCCTGTTCGTCGGTGCGCTGATGGGGCTCTGGTATTTCGGGTCCGGCCACGAAGTCACCAGCACGGGGCAGCAGATCGCGATGCTGGCGATCTGTGCGGGTCTGGCGGCGCTCGGCGGCTGGGGCCTGATCGTGCCGTGGCGCCGGCAGCTGACGCTGCATGCCGAGTCCATGGACGTGCCGGGGCTGCTGAGGACCACGACGATCGCCCGGCGGGACATCGCCGGCTATCGCTTCGTGCGGGCGGGGCACACACCGACCCTGGCCCTGCAGCCGCGTGCCGGGAGCGGAGCGAGCGCGAAGACGGTCACGCTGCTGTTCCCGCTCGACGGGCCGCTGCTCGCATGGCTGGAACCGCTGACCGATCTCGATGACGCGGAGCTGGCCGAGTCGCTGGAGGCCGCCGAACGCGACGCCCGCCTCGGCCGTGACGCGCCTGAGCGCCGGGCTGCGATCGACCGCGCGCAGCGCCACGGGCGCCACCTGACGCTCGGCGCGTTCGCGCTGATGCTCTGGCTGCTGTTCTACCCCCGCCCGTACCTGCCGCTGCTGCTCGCGGTCGCGGCGCTGCCGTGGCTGGTGCTGTGGCTGTGCCACCGCTGGCCCGCGGCGTTCCGGATCACCGACGAGCGCGGCAAGAGCGTCCGCGTCGACCTGGTGACGCTGCTGTTCTCGCCGGGCTTCTTCCTCGCGCTGCGCGCGCTCGCCGACACGCACCCGCTGGCGGTGACCGACCTGCTGCTGCCCACCGCGGTCGCGCTGGCCATCGTGATGGCCGCGATCGTGACTGTCGAACCGGCTCACCGCCGTCCTGGCAAGGCCGCGATCATGGCGACGCTGATGGTCGCGTACGCGATGTCGCCGTCGCGCTGGCGAACGAAGCGTTCGATTTCGGCGAACCGCAGCGGCAC
>CAMPHE010000157.1 GCA_946885815.1 uncultured Arenimonas sp. | reverse complement strand
GCTGTGCAGCGCGGCGCGGACTTCGGCGAGCACCTTGTCGAGCGCGCGGCGCGCGCCGGTGCGGTCCGACCCCGGCAGCACCAGTACGAATTCCTCGCCGCCGATGCGGAAGAAGCGGTCGCTCTGCCGCGTCGTCGCGCGCACCAGCTGCGCGAAGCGCACGAGCACCGCGTCGCCGGCATCATGACCGTGGTCGTCGTTGACGCGCTTGAAGTGGTCCAGGTCGAGCAGCGCCAGCGTCGCCCGACTGTCGGCGACGGTGATCGCGGTGAGCGCCTGCTCGAGCGCCCGCCGGTTGTCGACGCCGGTCAGCGGATCGCGCGACGCCTGTCCCTGCAGCGCGCGCCGCTGCGTGTCGACCAGCGCCGCGGCGACGTGCGAACCCAGCAGCACCATCAGCGACGTGACGACGAAGCTCGTCGCCGACAGCGCGCCCGGCAGGTTGTCGTGGTGCAGGCCTGCCTGACCGGCGATCAGTCCCAGCGAAAGCATCAGCGCCAGCCGGTGCGGCGCCAGCAGGTAGTTGCCCACCAGCACCGCCGGCGTCCAGAACATCGAGGTGATTCCGATCACGTCGCCGGCCGCGACGCAGCCGATGCTGGCGAACGCCGCGAGCAGCGGCGCCCACACCCGAACATCGCGGCGTCGCCAGCCCACCGCGGCGATCGCGCTGATGCCGACCACCAGCAGCAGGTCGACGAGCGCGTGCAGCCACTGGCCGACCGCGGCGCGATACACCGCGAACGGCAGCAGGCTGACGTCGACGATCACCGCGACCGCGATCACCGTCGCCAGCCGCAGGTCGCCTTCGGTGCGTCGCACCAGGCTGGAAACCAGCGTCATCCGTTGCTCCGTGCATGCCCCGGCGACAACGTGCCACGCGGCACGCCGCGGCGCGGTGAAGCCACGGTCAGCGGCCCGGCAATCGCGCCGAAGGCACGAACGGCTCGACGCCGAGCGCCGCGTGGATCTCGTCGGGGTAGAACAGCGCGCCGTTCCGCACCACCAGCCGCGGTCGGCGGATGACGCCGATGTCCTGCGTCGGATCGCCGTCGACGAGCACGAGATCGGCCTGCTTGCCCCGCTCGATCGAGCCGAGCCGCTCGAGGGCGCCCATGACCTGCGCCGCGTTCCATGTCGCCGTACGCAGCGCTTCGCCGGGCGACAGGCCGGCTTCGACGTAGAGTTCCAGTTCGCGGTGCAGGGTGAAGCCGGGAATGAAATCGGTGCCGGCGACCAGGGTCACGCCGGCGCGATGCAGTTCGCCCACGAGGTCGCGCATGCGGTCGAATCCGCGCCGGTTGCGCGCGTGGGTGTCCGCGGTGACGTCGAACGTATTGGTCCGCAGCTGGCGCTGCACCGGTACCGGCAGGTGGTCGATGACCGTCGTGTAGCTCGGATGGACCTGGCCGGGGAGCTGGTGGAAATCCTCGAACACCGCCAGCGTCGGGTCGACGACGATCCCGCGCTCCGCGAGCATCGCCACGAACCCGCGCACGGCCGGGGACTGCAGGTCGAGGTCGCCGCCTTCTTCCATGATCCGCTCGAAGCGCATCAGCGTGCGGGTGTCGTCGCCGTCGCGGACGAGGAAGTTCAGCATCACCTGGTTGATGTGCGTCAGCTCGTCGAAGCCGGCGTGCACGGCGTCCTCGGCGCGCAGGAAGGCCGGCACGTGGCCGGCGACGCGCAGCCCGAGCGAATGCGCGTGCGCCAGCGTCGCGGCGAGGTGCTCGCGCGGGAACGAGTTGTAGATCTTGATGCCCGGGTAGCCGCGCTGCGCGTACCAGTCCACCGCCGCCTTCGCCTCGTCGAGCGTCGCGACCATGAAATCGCCGCGGCTGGCGTTTTCGCCGGTGCCTTCGATCACGCCGTAGGCGAACACGTTCGGGCCCATCGCCCGGCCGGTTTCGATGTTGGCGCGATCGCGCTGCAGCAGCGAGTTGACGTTGCCCATGTCGCGCACCGAGGTGACGCCGGACGCGAGGTGCTGCGGCCCGCTCCAGTCGCTGAAGTGCACGTGCATGTCCCACAGGCCCGGCAGCAGCGTGCGACCGGCGGCCTCGATCACCGCGACGTCGCCGCGCGGGGTGGACCCGGCCGGCATCACCGCCGCGATCCGGCCGTCGGCGACATAGACGTCCGATGGGGCCGACAGCGTGGCGTCGCGGCTGTCGAACACGCGCGCGCCACGGATCAGCAGCGGCCGGTCGGGCCGGTGCGTGAACCCGGCGGAGAAGTCGGCGAGCAGCGCCTCGCCGCGCGCCTGCTGGTCCTTCTCCAGCGCCGCGGCGTGGGCTTCCCAGCCTTCCTCCACCAGCTGCAGCGCATCCGGAACCAGGAACGCGAACAGCGCGCCGCTCTTCGCGTCGAGCCAGAGCAGTTCGGGCGCCGACCCGTTGCCGAGCAGCGCGGCCAGCACGACCTCGCGCGGCCCCCCGGGGCCGACGAGCGTGCGCCGCTCCAGTTCGCGCGCGCTCAGTTCCCCGGCCGGGTACACCGGCAGCCGCTGCCCCGGGCTCGCCAGCACGGCCGACAGCAGCGCGGCGGTGGCCGCGGGCGTGCCGTTCGCCGGCAGGTAGAGCGGCGTCGTGGTCGCCGGCGCGTCGCCGGCGTCGGCGGTGGACTTCCACCGCGCCGCGCCGTCGGCGAGCACGAACGATTCGTCGACGGCGCCGCCGTAGGTGGAATGCCCGGTCACCGCATAGCGCACGAAGCCGCCGTCGGGAGCGACCGCGATCCGCTCCACCAGCGTCGGCCCGCGACCGTTGCTGCGGTAGTGGAAATCGTGCCGGAAGGCGTGCTCGCCTTCCGGCGTCGACACGAGCGCGCCGGCCGATTCGCCGAACATCCGGACGTCGTATCGCACCGGCGCGTCGGCGGCGGCGGCCCGGGGGGCGGGCAGGACGCCGAGCAGGATGGCGGACAGCAGCGGCACGAGGTAGTGCATCGTCTTCTCCGGCGGCGGGACCGCAGCAGCATGCCCGATGCCGGTCGGTCCCGCAGCCCTCAACTCCGCAACCGCCACCCGGTGCGGAAGATCCAGCGCACCGCCAGCAGCAGCGCGACGAGGAACAGCGTGATCGCGCCGAAACTGATCACCGGGTCGACGTCGCCGCGGCCGGTGAAGCTCCAGCGGAAACCGCTGATCAGGTACACGACGGGGTTGAGCAGCGCGATCTTCTGCCACAGCGGCGGCAGCATGTCGATCGAATAGAACGCGCCGCCGAGGAAGCTCAGCGGCGTCACGATCATCAGCGGGATCACCTGCAGCTTCTGGAAATCGGTGGCCCACAGGCCGATGACGAAACCGAACAGGCTGAACGTCGCCGCGGTGAGCAGCAGGAACAGCACCATCAGCACCGGGTGCGCGATCTGGTAGTCGACGAAGAAGCGCGCGGTGACGAGGATCAGCACGCCGAGGATCACCGACTTGCTCGCGGCCGCGCCGACATAGCCCAGCACGACTTCCAGCCAGCCCACCGGCGCCGACAGCAGCTCGTAGATCGTGCCGGCCCACTTCGGCATGTAGATGCCGAACGACGCGTTCGACAGGCTCTCGTTCATCAGCGCCAGCATGATCAGGCCGGGGATGATGAACGCGCCGTACGACACGCCCTCGACGTCGCCCATCCGCGCGCCGATGGCCGCGCCGAACACGACGAAGTACAGCGACGTCGACAGCACCGGCGAGGCGATCGACTGGGTGATCGTGCGGAACGTGCGCGCCATCTCGAAGCGGTAGATCGCGCGGATGCCGTGCCGGTTCATGCGGCGCTCCGGTCGCGGTGCACGAGGTCGACGAAGATCTCCTCGAGCGAGCTCTCGTGCGTGTGCAGGTCGCGCGGCACGATGCCGAGTGCGTCGAGCCGGCGCAGCAGCGCGGCGATGCCGGTGGCGTCGGCCTGCGCGTCGAACGTGTAGACCAGCGCGTGGCCGTCGTCGGCGAGCTCGAGCGGCAGGCCGGCGAGCGCTTCCGGCACGGCCGGCAGGGGCTCGGCGAGCTGCAGCGTCAGCTGCTTGCGGCCGAGCTGCCGCATCAGCACCGCCTTCTCCTCCACGACCACCAGCCGGCCGCCGCTGATGACGCCGATGCGGTCGGCCATCTCCTCGGCTTCCTCGATGTAGTGGGTGGTCAGGATGATCGTCGTGCCGCGTTCGCGCAGCTCGCGCACCATCGCCCACATGTCGCGGCGCAGCTCGACGTCGACGCCGGCGGTCGGTTCGTCGAGGAACAGCACCGTCGGTTCGTGCGCGAGCGCCTTGGCGATCATCACCCGGCGCTTCATGCCGCCCGACAGCGTCATGATCTTCGCGTCGCGCTTGTCCCACAGCGACAGCGTGCGCAGCACCCGTTCCAGGTGCGCCGGGTCGGGCGCCTTTCCGAACAGGCCGCGGCTGAACGCCATCGTCGCCCACACCGATTCGAACGCGTCGGTCGAGATCTCCTGCGGCACCAGGCCGATGATCGTGCGCGCCGCACGCCAGTTGGCGACGATGTCGTGGCCGTCGACGACGACGCTGCCGGTCGTCGCGTTGACGACCCCGCAGACGATGCCGATCAGCGTCGTCTTGCCGGCGCCGTTCGGCCCGAGCAGGGCGAAGATCTCGCCGCGGTGGATGTCGAGGTCGATCGACGTCAGCGCCCGGTGACCGGTCGCGTAGGTCTTCGAGACTTCGCGGATCGAAAGGATCGTCTCCACCCGATCATTCCGCCGGCGGATGGCGTTCGCGATGGCGGACGGGCATCCATTCGCCGGCGGGGAGCAAGGCGGTCAGCGTCGGGCTCGGCGACAGCGGCAGGCGCATCGGAATTCCGGCGAGGGGGACCTGGCGATCATAAGTCCGCACCGCGCGAATTTTCCGGGGGCGGACGGAATTGCGCCCGGAGCAGGTTCTCAAGGCTGCGCCTACACTGCCGCCGTCCGTTCCGGAGACCTGCCGATGGCCCGTTTCGCCGCGCTGCCCGCTGT
>CAMPHE010000156.1 GCA_946885815.1 uncultured Arenimonas sp. | reverse complement strand
CGAGGTCGGCTACGTCGGCAAGGACGTCGAGCAGATCATCCGCGACCTCGCCGACGGCGCGGTCAAGATGTTCCGCGAGCAGGCGAAGGTGCGCGTGCGCACGCAGGCGGAGGAGAAGGCGGAAGACCGCATCCTCGACGTGCTGCTGCCGCGCCGACGCGGCCCCGGCTTCGCGATCGAGGTCAATTCCGAGGGCGAGAACGAGACGCGCAACAAGCTGCGCCGCCAGCTGCGCGCCGGCGAACTCGACGACCGCGAGATCGAGCTGGAACTCGCCGCGAACACCGGCGGCGTCGACATCATGACCCCGCCCGGCATGGAGGAAATGGGCCAGCAGCTGCGGTCGATGTTCCAGAACCTCGGCGGCGGCGCGAAGCAGAAGCGCACGCTCACCGTCGCCGCGGCGCGGCCGGTCCTGCTCGAGGAGGAGGCCGGCAAGCTCGTCAACGAGGACGACATCCGCGTGCAGGCGATCACCGCCTGCGAGCAGAACGGCATCGTCTTCATCGACGAGATCGACAAGGTGGCGCGCCGGCAGGAATCGGTCGGCGGCGCCGACGTGTCGCGCGAAGGCGTGCAGCGCGACCTGCTGCCGCTGGTGGAAGGCTCGGTCGTCAGCACGAAGTACGGCTCGGTGCGCACCGACCACATCCTGTTCATCGCCAGCGGCGCATTCCATGTCGCGCGCCCGTCCGACCTGATCCCGGAACTGCAGGGCCGCTTCCCGATCCGCGTCGAGCTGCAGGCGCTGACGCAGGCCGACTTCCGCCGCATCCTCACCGAACCGAAGAACGCGCTGGTGCGCCAGTACATGGCGCTGCTGGCGACCGAAGGCGTGAGCATGGGCTTCGCCGACGAGGCGATCGACCGCCTCGCCGAGATCGCGTTCCTCGTCAACGAGCGGCAGGAGAACATCGGCGCGCGACGCCTGCACACCGTGCTCGAGAAGCTGCTGGAGAAGCTGAGCTTCGAGGCACCGGACCGCAGCGGCCTGTCGCTGATGGTCGACCGCGCGATGGTCGACGAACAGCTCGGCGACGCCGTGCAGGACGCCGACCTGAGCCGCTACATCCTGTGAGCGCCCCGCGCCCGACGCAGCTCACGCTGCACCAGGCCTCGCACGTGCTCGAGGTGGCGTTCGACGACGGCAGCACCTGGCGGCTGCCGTGCGAATACCTGCGCGTCGAATCGCCGAGCGCCGAAGTGCAGGGCCACGGCCCCGGCCAGAAGGTGCTCGTGGCCGGCAAGCGCGACGTCAACATCCGCGCGATCGAACCGGTCGGCCACTACGGCGTGCTGCTGCGCTTCGATGACGGTCATGCCTCCGGCATCTATACGTGGGGGTTTCTGCGGGAGTTGGGGGAGGAGCAGCCGGCGCGGTGGGCGGCGTATCTGGCGGCGCTGGAGGCGGCGGGGCTGGCGAGATAGAAAAGGCGGATATGGGATATGGGATTTACGTGATAGTGAAAGCGTGAGGCCGCACCGGCTCTCACCATCACGTAAATCCCATATCCCCTATCCGCCTTTCAAAGCTTCCGCTTCGCCCTCGGATGCGCCGCGTCATACACCTTCGCCAGATGCTGGTAATCCAGATGCGTGTACACCTGCGTGGTCGCGATGTCGGCGTGGCCCAGCAGCTCCTGCACGCCGCGCAGATCGCCGGACGATTCCAGCACGTGGCTCGCGAAGCTGTGGCGCAGCAGGTGCGGATGCACGCGCTTGAACAGGCCCTGCCGCTGCGCGAGCAGGCGCAGGCGTGACTGCACCGTGCGCGGATGGATCGCGCCGCCGGCGCGGCCGGGAAAGACGTGCGCGTTCGCGGTCGCGACGCCGGCACCCTGCGACTCGGCGCGCCATGCTTCCAGCGCCGCGCGGGCGTGGCTGCCCACCGGCACGAGGCGCGTCTTGCCGCCCTTGCCGGTGACGGTGACGAGGCCTTCCGCGAGATCGAGCGCCTGCCAGCGCAGGCCGCACAGTTCCGAGAGCCGCAGGCCCGAGGAATAGAACAGTTCCAGCATCGCGCGGTCGCGCACGCCCAGCGGCGCGTCGGTCGGCACCTGCACGAGCGCGCCGGCTTCGTCCGGATCGAGTACCTGCGGCAGCCGCCGCGCGGCTTTCGGCGCGCGCAGGCCGGTGGCCGGGTTGACTGCCTCGGCCTCGCCCCGCCCGAGCCAGCGGTAGAAGCTGCGCACCGCCGACAGATGCCGCTGCAGCGATTTGCCCGACAGGCCGGCGCGCGCGCCGCGCGGGTCGCCGCGGTGCAGCGACGCGATGTAGGTGCGCAATGTTTCCTGGCCCAGCGCGTGCCAGTCGTCGATGCCCTGCGCCGCCAGCCAGCGCGCGAGGTCGCCCAGGTCGCGGCGATACGCGTCGAGCGTGTGCGGCGACAGGCGCCGCTCGACCGCCAGGTACGCGAGGAACGCCGCCAGCTCGCGCTGCAGCGGCGCGTCCACGTCAGCGCGCGTCGCGCTGCAGCGCGGTGACGAGCGCCTCGCCCATCATCCGCAGGAACAGCGTGCCCATGCCGGGGAAAAAGCGGTTCGCGTCGCGACTGCCGACGACCAGCATGCCGGTGCCGGCGAGCGGCAGCAGCACCGCCGACGCGGCTTCGTCGCGGCGATCGCCGAACAGGAGCGCGAGCTTGTCCTGGTTCAGCCGTCCGCACAGCGGCTCGCCACCGGCGAGGAAATCGGTGAACGGCGCCAGCGCCGGGTCGCCCGGCGGCACCACCTGCAGCCAGTCCGCATCGAGCCCTTCGACGGGCGCGAACAGCACGACGCGGACGATGTCGCCGGCGAAATCCTCGCCGAGCACGGCCACCATCGTCTCGAGCGTCTGCGCCGGCCCGTGCGCGCGCATCAGCGCGAGCGACAGCTGGTGCGTGCGCACCGCGAGCCGTTCGTTGTCCTGCGCGTTCGCGAACAGCTCGTGCAGGCGCCGCGTCAGTTCGCGGTTCTTGTCGCGCAGCACGTCGAGCTGGTAGCTCGCCAGCGACGACGCCTTGCCCTCCTCCTTCGGCACGACCAGCGACAGCGCGAGGTCGGGGAACTGCGCGAGGAACTTCGGGTGGCGGCGCAGGAACGCGGCGACTTCATGCGCGCCGAGGCGCTCGCTCTTCTCTTCGATCATCGGTCGGGTCCCCGGGAAAGTTTGGTTTTCATGCGGCGAACTCGCCGTCGAACACGAACGTGGCCGGCCCGGCCATCGTCACCGGGGCGTCGTCGTCGGGCCAGTGGACTTCCAGCGTGCCGCCCGGCAGTTCGACCGCGACGCGGCGCGCGACGCGCCCCCGCCGCACGAGCACCGCGACCGCGGCGCAGGCGCCGCTGCCGCACGCGAGCGTCTCGCCGGCCCCGCGCTCGAACACCCGCAGGCGGATGCGGTCGGGCGCCAGCACCTGCGCGAAACCGACATTGACGCCGTCGGGGAACGCACCGGACGCCTGCAGCGCGGGCGCGATCGTCGCGACGTCGGCATCGGCGGCCGACGGCACCTCGATCACCGCATGCGGATTGCCCATCGACACCGCGCCGAACCGCACGCGACCCGACGGCAGGTCCACGTCGCAGGCGCCGTCGGCTTCCGCCGCGCGCACGGGGATGGCCTTGGGCGCGAACTGCGGCCGACCCATCGACACGGCGTAGCGCCCGTCGTCGAGCACCTCGACATCGACCGGCCCGGCCGGGCTGCCGAGCCGGAAACGGCGCCCGGTGGCGACGCCTTCGCGACGCAGCCACGCGGCGATGCAGCGCGCGCCATTGCCGCACTGCCGCGCCGGCGAACCGTCGCTGTTCCAGATGCGGTAGTCGGCGACGGCATCCGGATCGGCCGGTGCATCGATGCCGAGCAGCTGGTCGAAGCCGACGCCGGTGTGGCGGTCGCCGAGCGCGGCGATGCGCGACGGCGACGGGGCCGTCGCGCCGCGCAGGTCGATCACCACGAAATCGTTGCCCGCGCCGTGCATTTTCGCGAAGCGCGCCGGTGCCGCGTTCATCCGGCGGCGATCAGTCTTCGGCCGGCGGCGCCGGCGGCTCCGCCGCGTCGGCGGGCTCGGTCGGCGCGTGGTCGTCGGTCATCGCGTCGGCGTCGTCGGGCAGTTCGATCGGCTCTACCTGGCGCGCCGGCGTCTCCTTGCCGGGCAGCACCAGGGGCCCCTTGGTGCCGCACGCGGCGGCCAGCAGCAGGGACGTCGACAACAGCAGCAGGCGGGAGGTTTTCATGGCGCCGAGTATAGTCCGGACGGGTGCTCGCACGCGGGGAAGCCGATGACGCTGACGGGGATGTTGTGGACCGCCGCCGCCTTGGTCGGGCTGGTCGGCCTGTGGCTGTTCCTGAAGCGCGCGAAGCGGGGCGCCGCGCTGCTGCGCCGCTTCGCCGGTCTGCTGCTGGTGCTGGTCGCGCTCGGCCTCGCCGGCGGCGGGCTGCTGCTGCGCCAGTACCGCTGGCTGCTGGAAGACGTGCCGGCGGCGACGATCACGCTGCAGCAGCAGGGCCCGCAGCGGTTCGAGGCGACGCTCGCGATCGACGGCGAGCCGCCGCGCACGTTTCCGCTGCTCGGCGACGAATGGCAGCTCGACGCGCGCGTGATCCGCTGGACGCTGCCGGCCCAGCTCGGCGGGGTCCCGCCGGTCTACGCGTTCGAGCGGCTGTCGGGCCGCTACGGCGACCCGAAGCAGGAACTCTCGGAGCAGCGCAGCGTCCACGACCTGCGCGGCGAGCACGACTTCTGGGCGTTCCACCAGCAGTGGCTCGCCGGCCTGCCGATCGCCGACGCCCGCTGGGGCAGCGCCGCCTACCTGCCGATGCTCGACGGCGCGAGCTACGTGATCTACGTCGCGCCCCGCGGCGGCCTCGTCGCGAAACCGGCCGACGATGCGACCGAACGGCTGCTCGACGCGGCGGGATGGTAGCGGACGGAACGTGCGCCGCGGCCTGGTGCAGCGAGAGCGAAAGCGTTCCCGACGCGGATCAGAGCGGATCACGCGGATCA
>CAMPHE010000155.1 GCA_946885815.1 uncultured Arenimonas sp. | reverse complement strand
GCGCTGGCGCGGCGCAGCATCGCCCGCTCGCGGTTCGGGCCATCGTCGACGCTGCCGTACCAGCGTTCCGCTTCCGCCCATGCGCCCAGCGCTTCGGCGATGTGACCGAGCAGCAGCCGTCGCCGCGACGACGGCGCCGGCGCCGATGCCTTCACCTCGTCGTAGAGCGCGCGCAGGCCCGCCCGGTCGCCGGCGGACACCAGCCAGCTCGCGCGCTGCCCGAACGACGCGTCGTCCTGCTCGCCGACGCCCAGCAGCAGCGCCGCCATCGACTGCTCGCCGACGCGCGCCAGTTCCGCCGCGAGCGCGCCGGTGAGCTCCGGCGGCATTTCCGGCGTGTCGCGCAGTGCCAGCAGCAGACGCCGTGCGCCCTCCAGGTCGCCGTTCTCGCGCAGCCGCGCGGCGCGCAGCATGCGTGCGCGCGGGTCGTCGGGGAAACGCTCGATGCCGGCCTCGACCACCTGGTCCGACAGCGCGCGGTCGCCGAGCCGGCGCGCGAGCCCGGCGAGCTGCAGCCACGCCGGCATCGACACCGGCAGGCGCTGCTCGCGCACCACCTGGCGCAACACGCTGCGCGCGATCACGGCCTCGTCGCCGCGCGCTTCGGACAACACGGCCAGCAGCGCCGAATACCCTTCCTCGTCGGTGCCCGACAGCAGCGCGCGTGCATCCACCATCGCCGATTCGTGCTCGCCGAGCCGCATCGCGAGCGTGATCGCGGCGGCACGCATCGCCAAGGCATCGGGCGCCACCTCGCGCCAGCGTTCGATCGCGAGCCGCGCGATGCCTGGCTGGCCGGCCAGCAGCGCGATCCGCGCGGCGCGCTCCGCGACCGCGGCGTCGGTCGTCGCACGCGCGGCGAGCAGATAGTGTCGCGCCGCACCCGGGAGGTCGCCGTACTGGAGCGCGAACTCGCCCGCCATCACGTCGCCGACCGGCACCGGTCGCGACGACGCCACGCCGACGGCCGCCGCCGGGGAAGGACCGCAGAGTGTCAGCAGCGACGACAGCAGCAGGGTCGTCGTGGAGAGGCGACGGTTCATCGGGGTTTCGCGGCCTCGGGCTAGAATGCGCGCCGGAATCCACCACGAGAGCCCAGCCCGCGAAAGCTTAGCGCACCCGCGCCGCGACGGCCCCGCCGATGCCCCTTCTCGTCCTCGGACTCAATCACCAGACCGCCCCGCTGCCGCTGCGCGAGCGCGTGGCGACCGACGCCGGCCAGCTGCCGGCGGCGCTGGCCGCGCTGGGTGCGGTTCCCGGGGTGGAAGAAGCGGCGCTGCTGTCGACCTGCAATCGCACCGAAGTCTACGCGCAGGTCGCCGAGGGGACGGAAGCGGCCGTGGCCGACTGGCTGGCGCGCCACCACGGCATCGCGCCCGAGACGCTCGCGTCGTACCTGTACGCGCACCGCGACGACGAGGCCGTGCGGCATCTTTTCCGCGTGGCCACCGGGCTCGATTCGCTCGTGCTCGGCGAACCGCAGATCCTCGGCCAGGTGAAGGAGGCATGGCATGCGGCGCGCGCCGGCCGCCACCTGCACACGCCGCTGGACCGCCTGTTCCAGCAGAGCTTCTCGGTCGCCAAGCGCGTGCGCACCGACACGCGGATCGGCGCGCACCCGGTGTCCGTCGCGTACGCCGCGGTCCGGCTGGCGCGGCAGTCGTTCAGCGAACTCGACAAGGCGACCGTGCTGCTGGTCGGCGCCGGCGACACGATCGAGCTCGCCGCGCGCCACCTCGTGGATGCCGACGCGAAGCGGCTGCTCGTCGCCAACCGCACCCTGGAGCATGCGCAGGCGCTCGCCAGCCGGCACGGCGGCTATGCGCTGCCACTGTCCGAACTGGAACGGCACCTGCCGGAAGCCGACATCGTGATCAGCGCCACCGCGAGCCGCGAGCCGGTGCTGCGCCGCGACGCCGTGCGTGCCGCGCTCGCCGCGCGCCGCAACCGCCCGATGTTCCTGCTCGACCTCGCGGTGCCGCGCGACATCGAAGCCTCGGTCGCGCAGCTCCCCGACGCGTACCTGTACACGGTCGACGACCTGGAGCAGGTGATCGAGGACGGCCGCGCGTCGCGCCGCGAAGCCGCGCAGCAGGCGCAGGCGATCATCGACCTGCAGGTCGCGCACTTCATGCAGTGGTGGCGTGCGCAGGGCCGCCAGGACGCGCTGCGCGCGCTGCGCGGCCGTGGCGATGCCGCGCGCGACGAAGCGCTGGCGCGGGCCCGCGAACAGCTCGCCACCGGGCGCGATCCGGCCGAAGTGATGTCGCTGCTCGCGCACCAGCTGACCAACAAGCTGCTGCACGGCCCGTCGACCGCGCTGCGGCAGGCCGCGCTCGACGGCGACCTCGACCTGCTGCGCGCCGCCGAGCGCCTGTACGCCGACGACGATGACGCCCGGCCTG
This sequence comes from uncultured Arenimonas sp., assembly GCA_946885815.1. The sequence continues at coordinate 2,600 of CAMPHE010000155.1, read as the reverse complement.
CTCCGTAAGCTCGAATCGCTCGCGGAACGGCACGAGGAAGTCGGGCGCCTGCTCGCCGACCCGGCGGTGCTCGCCGACAACACGCGCTTCCGCGCGCTGTCGCGCGAATACGCGCAGCTCGGACCGGTCGCCGACGGCCTCGCGGCGCGCGCCCGCGCGCTGCGCGACCTGCGCGACGCCGAGGCGATGCGTGCCGATGCGGAGCTGGGCGCGATCGCCGACGAGGAGATCCCGGCGGCGCAGGCGCGGCTCGCGGAACTCGACGACGAGCTCGCAGGACGGCTCGTGCCCACCGATCCGCGCGACGACGGCAACCTGTTCCTCGAGATCCGCGCCGGCACCGGCGGCGACGAGGCGGCGATCTTCGCCGGCGACCTGTTCCGGATGTACGCGCGCTACGCCGAGCGCCGGCGCTGGAGTGTCGAGATCGTCTCGGCGAACGAGGGCGAGCATGGCGGCTACCGCGAGATCGTCGCGCGCGTGGAGGGCCGCGGCGCCTTTTCGCGCCTGAAGTTCGAATCCGGCACGCACCGCGTGCAGCGCGTGCCGGCGACCGAATCGCAGGGCCGCATCCACACCTCGGCGGCGACGGTCGCGATCCTGCCGGAGCTCGACGAGATCGAGGGCATCGAGATCCGCGACGCCGACCTGAAGATCGACACGTTCCGCGCTTCGGGCGCCGGCGGCCAGCACGTGAACAAGACCGACTCCGCGATCCGCATCACGCACCTGCCGACCGGCGTCGTCGTCGAATGCCAGGACGAGCGCAGCCAGCACAAGAACCGCGCCCGCGCGCTGTCGCTGCTCAAGGCGCGCCTGCTCGACGCCGAACGCTCGAAGCAGGCGGCCGCGCAGGCGCAGGAACGGCGGCTGCAGGTCGGCAGCGGCGACCGCAGCCAGCGCATCCGCACGTGGAATTTCCCGCAGGGCCGCATCACCGACCACCGCGTCGAGGGGCTCACGCTCTACTCGCTGCCGCAGGTGCTCGACGGCGACCTCGACGAACTCGTCGACCGGCTCTCGCGCGAGCACCAGGCCGACGAACTCAAGCTGCTGACGGAGGCCGGATGAGCGCCGCGAACGAATTCCGCCCGCTGTCGCTGTGCGTGCTGACGGTGTCGGACACGCGCACCGCCGCCGACGACACCTCGGGCGACTGGCTCGTCGCCGCGCTCGCCGACGCCGGCCACGCGCTGCACGAGCGCGCGATCGTCAGGGATGACGTCTACGCGATGCGGGCGATCGTGTCGCGCTGGATCGCCGACGACGCGGTGCACGGCATCCTCGTCACCGGCGGCACCGGCTTCACCGGACGCGATTCGACGCCCGAGGCGCTCGCGCCGCTGCTCGACAAGGCGATGCCCGGCTTCGGCGAAATGTTCAGGGCGCTGAGCTTCGACGAGATCGGCACCAGCACGCTGCAGTCGCGCGCGTTCGCCGGCCTCGCGAACGCGACGTTCGTGTTCGCCCTGCCCGGCTCCACCGCCGCGTGCCGCACCGGCTGGGAAAAGCTCATCCGCGCCCAGCTCGACGCGCGCACGAAGCCGTGCAACCTCGCGAACCTGCGTCCGCGGCTGCGGGAACGCTGACACCTCACCGGACCGCGACGGCCTCGGCGGCGGCATCGGGCACGTCGAAGACGACGCGCTGGCCCGGCAGCAGCCGTTCGCCGCCGCGGATCACGAGCCGGTCGCCGGCCGCGATGCCGCCCTCGACTTCGATCAGCTCGCCTTCGCTCGTGCCGGTGACCACGGCGATGCGTTCGCTCGTGCCGTCGCCGGCGACGCGGACGACGAACGTGCCGTCGCCGCGCAACAGCAGCGCGTCGCGCGGCACCGCGACGGACGCCCGCGGTGCGTCGCTCGGCACGCCGACCTGCACCGCCGCGCCGACGACCCAGCCCCGCGCGGCCGCGAGCGCCGGATCCAGCGCGATCCGGAGCTCCAGCTGCCGCGAGGCTTCGTCGCCGACCGGCACCACCGTCGCCAGCGGCAGCGTCGTCCCGTCGCCGTCGGCACGCACCGACACCGGCGCACCCGCGCGCAGCGTCGCCGCCAGCGCCACCGGCGCCCGCGACCGCACTTCCAGCGCGTCCGGATTCACGACCCGCGCCACCGGGGCGCCGACCACGAGGAATTCGCCGAGCTGCACCGAGCGCTCGACGACGACACCGGCGAACGGAGTGCGCACCGTGGCCTGCCGCAGCGCCAGCCGCGCCTGCTCCAGCGCGACCTGGGCGGCGGCGACGTCCTGTTCCCGCATCCGCCGCTCGGCGCTCACCTGGTCGAGCTGCGAGCCGGAGATCCCGCCGTCGCGCACCAGCGCCGCGTAACGCGTCTCCTGGCGCCGCGAGAAATCGAGCTGCGCGCGCAGCCGCGCGAGATCGGCTTCGGACTGCCTTTCGCGCAGGCGCAGCGGCGCGGTGTCGATTCGCGCGAGCACGTCGCCCGCGGCCAGCGTCGTGCCGACTTCGGCGACGTGGTCGACGCGGCCGCCGGTCTCGGCGGCGATCCGCGCATCCTCGCGACTCGCGACGCTGCCGGGCGACCAGTGCAGCGGCGCGAACCGGACCGCGACGGCCTGCGCCACCTCGACACGCA
>CAMPHE010000154.1 GCA_946885815.1 uncultured Arenimonas sp. | reverse complement strand
CGCCGATGACCGCCTGGACGCTGGACCGCGCCCGCCACGCGTACTCGATTCCGTACTGGAGCGACGGCTATTTCGACGTCGACGGGCAGGGCCGCATGACGGTGTTGCCGCGCGGCGCCGGCGGCCCGGCGCTGCCGCTGCCGCAGGTCGTCGACCAGGCGACCGCGGCCGGCCTGAAACTGCCGCTGCTGCTGCGCTTTTCCGACATCCTCGGCGACCGCCTGCGCAAGCTGCAGGCGGCGTTCGGCCGGGCGATGGCCGAACTCGACTATCGCGGCGGCTACACCGCGGTGTATCCGATCAAGGTGAACCAGCACCGCGGCGTCGCCGGCGAACTCACCGCGGCCGGCGGCGAGGGCTTCGGCCTCGAGGCCGGCAGCAAGCCGGAGCTGATGGCGGTGCTCGGCCTCGCGCGTCCCGGCAGCCTCGTGATCTGCAACGGCTACAAGGACCGCGAGTACATCCGGCTCGCACTGGTCGGTCGCCGCCTCGGGCTGGAAACCTTCATCGTCATCGAGAAGCCGTCGGAACTGGCGATGGTGATCGAGGAAGCGGCGGCGCTCGGCGTGAAGCCGGGTCTCGGCGTGCGCATGCGACTGGCGTCGCTCGGTGCCGGCAAATGGCAGAACAGCGGCGGCGACAAGTCGAAGTTCGGCCTGTCGCCGCGGCAGCTGCTCGACCTCGTCGAGCGGCTGAAGGCCGCCGACCTGCTCGACACGCTGCAGCTGCTGCATTTCCACATGGGCTCGCAGATATCGAACGTGCGCGACATCGCCAACGGCATGCGCGAGGCCGTGCGCTTCTACGTCGAACTTTCGAAGATGGGCCTGGACATCCGCTACATGGATTCCGGCGGCGGGCTCGGCGTCGACTACGAGGGCACGCGCTCGCGCGGCTTCTGTTCGGTGAACTACGGGCTCGACCAGTACGCGCACACGCTGCTGCAGCCGCTCGCCGAGGCGTGCGCCGAGCACGGGCTGACGCCGCCGCGGATGGTGACCGAGGCCGGGCGCGCGATGACCGCGCACCACGCGGTGATGGTCGTGAACGTGTCGGAAGTCGAGCGCGCGCCGGAAGGCGCGGTGCCGCCGCCCGCCGCGAACGAGCCCGCGGTCGTGCGCCACCTGCGCGCGACCCATGCCGACCTCGCGACGCGGCCGGCGCTGGAGCTCTACCACGAGGCGCAGCACCATCTCGCCGAAGGCCACGCCCTGTACGCGCTCGGCCAGCTGACGCTGCCGCAGCGCGCGCTGCTCGACGACCTGTTCTACGCCATCGCGCACGGCGTGCGCGCGCGCCTCGACGGCGCCGAACCGAGCCATCGCGAGGCGCTCGACGACCTCAGCGCGCGGCTGGTCGACAAGTACTTCGTCAATTTTTCGGTGTTCGAATCGGTGCCCGACGTCTGGGCGATCGAGCAGGTGTTCCCGATCGTGCCGATCGCGCGCCTCGACGAAGCACCGGCGCGGCGCGGCGTGATCGCCGACCTGACCTGCGATTCCGACGGCCGCATCGACACCTACGTCGGCGGCGAGACGCTGTCCCCGGCGATGCCGATGCACGCGCCACGCGACGGGGAAAGCTATCGCCTCGGCATCTTCATGGTCGGCGCGTACCAGGAGACGCTGGGCGACATCCACAACCTCTTCGGCGACACCGATACCGCGAACGTGCAGCTCGACGGCGCCGGCGGCTGGACCGTGACGCGCCAGCGCAAGGGCGACACCACGGACGTGATGCTCGACTACGTCGGCTACGACCTCGACGCGCTGCGCGCGGCGTATCGCGCGAAGGTCGACGCGGCCGGACTGGGCGCCGGCGAATCGGCGGCGCTTCTGGAGGCGCTGGAAACCGGGCTGACCGGTTACACCTACCTGCACGAGGAGAACGCGGCGACATCCGCGGCGCAGCGCGCATGAAGGCCGGATTCGTCGGGTTGGGCGCGATGGGCGCGCCGATGGCGGGCCACCTGCGCGCGCGCGGACTGCTCGCCGTCGTCGCCAATCGATCGCCGGAGAAGGCCGAGGCGTTCGTCGCGTCGGACGGACCTTCGGCGGGTGCGGCGGACGCCGTCGCGAATGCACGCGCTCCGGCGGACTTCGCCGCCTGCGACGTGGTCGCGCTGTGCGTGCCTGCGGACGCCGACGTGCTGCAGGTCGTCGACGCGCTCGCCCCGGTGCTGCGGCCCGGCAGCGTCGTGGTCGACCATTCGACGGTGTCGGTGGACACCGCGACGCGCGCGCACGCACGGCTGGCCGCGCGCGGCATCGGCTTCCTCGACGCGCCGGTGTCGGGCGGCGTGGAAGGCGCGCGCAATGGCCGGCTCAGCGTGATGGCCGGCGGCGACGCGGCCGACCTGGAGATCGCGCGACCGGTGCTCGACGCCTACGCCGCACGGATCGCCCACATGGGCGCGCCGGGCGCCGGGCAGGCGACGAAGGCGGTCAACCAGGTGCTCGTCGCCGGCATCAACGAAGCGGTGTGCGAAGGTCTCGCGCTCGGCGAAAAACTCGGTCTCGACCCGGAACAGCTGCTGCCGACGCTGATGGCCGGCGCCGCCGGCAACTGGTTCCTCGACAAGCGCGGCGCGACGATGCTGCGCGACGAATTCGTGCCCGGCTTCAAGTGCGCGCACCTGCTGAAGGACCTGCGCATCGTCGACGGCATGGCGCGCGAGGCCGGCATCCGGACGACGGTGATCGGGCAGGCGCTGGCGGATTACGCCGAGCTGGTGGAGCGGGGCATGGGGGACGCGGACACCTCGGCGTTGATCGCGTTGAAGCGCCACGGATGAGGAAGGCCGCGCCCGGCTTCCCCGCTTTCACCATCGAGTAGGCGCTGGAAACTAGAAGCTCGCTTTTCCCGCCGCCCACTCCACCGCCTGCTGCTCGTCGAAGAACAGCCGCAGGAAGTGGATGCCGAGGTTGCCGCACTGGATCGCGTAGAACTCGAAGTCGGGGCGGGTCGGGCCGTCGGCGTCGATCAGGATCGCGATGCGCAGGTCGGCGCCGAAGCCGGCGTCCTCGCCGCGCCGCGGCATGTCGAAGATCTCGGTGGTGCCCAGTTCCAGCGTCGTGCGGCGATGATCGACGAGGAAGCGCGCCGTGCCGTGGCGGTGGCCCGCGGCGACGGCGTCGCGCGTCAGTTCGCGCAGCTGGGCGCGATCGGCCGGCCCGGACGCGACGATCCGGACGATGTCCCGCGCGGTGTCGTGTTCGACCGTCCAGCCCATCGCCACGCCTCCTGGTGCGGCTTCACTGCGCGCGGATCGCGACCGCGTCGATGCCGTGCCCGGCGAGCGCCTGCTTCGCGGCGGCGAGCGCGCCGGCGTTCGGATAAGGCCCGAGCCGCACGCGGTAGATCGTACCGCCGTCCACCTGCGCCGGCTCGACCCGCGCGATCTCGCCGGTCAGCGCGATCCGCGCCTTCACGGCGTCGGCGTCGGCGAGCGAGCGGAACGCACCGGCCTGGATCAGGTAGCGCGGGCCGGCCGGTTCGGCCGGCGGCGCTTCGGGCGTCGCGTCGGGGCCGTCTTCGCCGACCGCCGCGGCGGCGCCGGTCGGACCGATGCCGGTACGCGCCGCCTCGGCCTCGGCTTCGGCCTCGGCCTGCGCGTTCAGCTCGGCGTCGGGGAAAACCGCCTCGTTCTCGCGCAGCACGTCGTAGAACTCGTATTTGGGTTTGCGTGGCGCCGGGGCGTCCTGCGCCACCGGTTCCTCGGGCGGCGCCGGCGCGCGCGCCTCCGGATTCGGTCGCGGCAGCAGGTCGTCGACGTCGCCCCCGCGATGCAGATACCACCCGCCGGCGACGGCCAGGCCCACCAGCAGCCCGCCGATCGCGAACACCCAGCCGGGGAGGCCGCCCCCGCCGCTCCGCCGCGCCTGCCGCTTGCCCGAACGCCTCGCCATCACATCGTCTCCGGGGCGGACACGCCCAGCAGTGCCAGCCCGTTCGACAGCACCTGCTGCGTGGCCTTGGCGAGGCCGAGGCGCGCGGCGCGCACTTCCTCCTCGGCGGTCAGGATCGGCTGCGCGTTGTAGAAGCCGTGGAAGGCCGCGGCCAGTTCGCGCAGATAGTTCGCCAGCACCTGCGGCGCCCGGTTCTCGGCGGCCGCTTCCAGCACTTCCGGATAGCGCATCAGCTCGTCGAGCAGTTCGTTTTCCTGCGGCTCCACGAGACGGTGGCGCGCGGCTTCGGCGGCGCTGCGGTTGTACGTGCCCTGCTTCTCGGCCAGCTGCCGGAACAGCGAGCAGATGCGCGCATGCGCGTACTGGATGTAGTAGACCGGGTTCTCGTTGCTGCGGCTCTTGGCGAGGTCGAGGTCGAAATCGAGGTGCTGGTCGTTGCCGCGCATCACGTAGAAGAAGCGCGCCGCGTCGGTGCCGACTTCCTCGCGCAGCTCGCGCAGCGTGACGAAGCTGCCGGCACGCGTCGACATCTGCACGCGCTCGCCGCCGCGGAACAGGATCGCGAACTGCACCAGCTGCACCTCGATCTTTTCCGGGTCGAGGCCCAGGCCCCGCGCCGCGGCCTTCAACCGGGCGACGTAGCCGTGGTGGTCGGCGCCGAAGATGTAGATCGCACGCTCGAAACCGCGCTCGAACTTGCTCAGCAGGTAGCCCAGGTCGGACGCGAAATACGTGGTGACGCCGTTCTCGCGCCGCACGACGCGGTCCTTGTCGTCGCCGAACGCGGTCGCGCGGAACCACAGCGCGCCGTCGAGCTCGTACAGGTGCCCGTTCTTCTCCAGCGTGGCGATCGCGCGCTCGACGTAGCCGTCGGTCATCAGCGAGCGCTCGCTGAAGAACACGTCGTGGTGGACGCCGAAGCCGGCGAGATCGTCGCGGATGTCGGCGAGGCACCACGCCAGGCCGGCGTCGAACACCTGCCGGTACCCGGCTTCGCCGAGCAGCTGGCGGGCGCGGGCGATCAGCGCGTCGACGTGCGTTTCCTTGTCGCCACCCTGGCCCTCGTCGGGCGGCAGGCCGTCGGTGATCTCGATCGCGCTGCGGCGCAGCGAATCGCCGGCCTTCGCGCGCAAGCCGCGGGCGATTTCGACGACGTAGTCGCCCTTGTAGCCGTTGTCCGGGAAGCG
>CAMPHE010000153.1 GCA_946885815.1 uncultured Arenimonas sp. | reverse complement strand
CTGCTGATCTACTACGCCGGCCACGGCGAGATCGATTCGAACGGCCAGGGTTACTGGGTGCCGACCGACGGCTCGCCCGGCGCGAGCAAGACCTGGATCTCGAACGCCGCGATCAGCGACATCCTGAACACCATCGCGGCGAAACACGTGCTGGTCGTCGCCGACTCCTGCTACTCGGGCACGATGACGCGCGCGTCGGCACCGACGTTCGATGCCTCGATGCCGCAGGACAAGTGGGCGACCTGGGTGAAGAAGATGGTCGACGGGCGTTCGCGCACCGCGCTGACGTCCGGCGGCGTGATGCCGGTGCCCGATACCGGCAGCGGCCGGCACAGCTATTTCGCCCGCGCGTTCATGAACGTGCTGCAGGACAACAACCGCCTGCTGGAGGCGCAGCGGCTCTTCACCGAAGTCAGCACGTCGCTGGCGCTGGGCGCGATGGATTCGGCGGTGCCGCAGAACCCCGAATACGCGCCGATCCGCTTCGCGGGGCACGAGAGCGGGGAGTTCTTCTTCATGCCGAAGGGCGGCGCCCGCGCGGCCGGCCCCTGAGGCTGGCGTGGACCGCGACGGCCCCCTATAATCCGCGGCTCCCGGCGCGACCGCTGCGCCGGGGTCCGGAGAGGTGGCAGAGCGGTTGAATGTACCTGACTCGAAATCAGGCGTGCGTTTATAGCGCACCGAGGGTTCGAATCCCTCCCTCTCCGCCAGACGCTGTGAAACGGGGCCTTCGGGCCCCGTTTCCTTTTCCCGGCCATGCCGGGGGCGCGCGTTAGAATCCGACCCTGTTTCCGAGGATCACGCCATGTCCGAAATCCAGGTGCCCGTCTCTTTCGGCGAGCTGCTCGACAAGATCGCGATCCTGCAGATCAAGTCCGAACGCATGTCCGACCCCGCCAAGCTCGAGAACGTGCGCAACGAGCTTTCGGCGCTGGAAGCGACGTGGATGGCGCATCCGGTCGCCTCGAACGACATCGCGCGCCTGCGCGCCGAGCTCAAGGCCGTCAACGAACGGCTGTGGGTGATCGAGGACGACATCCGGATGAAGGAGCGGGCCCAGGCGTTCGACGGCGAATTCATCCGTCTGGCACGCGCCGTCTATTTCGAGAACGACGAACGCGCGCGGATCAAGAAGGACATCAACCTGGCGCTCGGCTCGGCGTACGTCGAGGAGAAGAGCTACCAGGATTACCGGGCCGGCGCCGCCCCCTGACGGCCGGGCGGAATCGCCGCGGGTCAGGCGGCGAGGTGGGCGCGGAACGCGTCGAATCGTTCCAGCGCGTCGTCGACGGTGACGAGATCCATGACGCCGGGAAACTCGATGCGCCGTCCCCAGCGCACCTGGTCGACGGGACGGCCGAGGAATTTTTCCGCCGCTTCCGCGTAACGGTTCACGGTCCAGCGCAGGTCCGAGTACGGGCCGCAGCGGTCACCGTCCGTGCATGCGTGCAGCGCCAGCACCGGCGTGCCCATCGCGTTGGCCATGTGCGACGGGCCGGAATCGGGCGACAACACCATCGTCGCGCGCTCGAGCAGGGCCAGCAGCTGCTTCAGCGTGTCCTGGCCGACCAGGTCGAGGACGGGCGCGCGCATCGCCGCGACGATCGCGTCGGCCGTCCGCCGTTCGAGTCCGCTGCGGCCGCCGCACAGCACGATCCTCCAGCCATGCGCCGCCGCATGATCGGCGACGGCCGCGTAGCGCTCCGGTCGCCAGTTCCGCAGAACATGGCTCGAGCAGGGCGACACCAGCAGCGTCGGCTGCTCGCCCGGCAGCTGCGCCCGTGCCCAGTCGCGCGCGGCGGCGGGCACCGGCAGGCGCCACTCGATCGCCCCCCGCTGCAAGCCCAGGGGCAGCAGGAACTGCTGGAATGCATCGAGCACGTGGTGGCCGCCCGGTGGAATCCGCTCGGTGATGAACAGCGAATGGCCTTCCTTGCTGCGTGCGCGGTCGTAACCGATGCGCCGGGCGGCGCGCACGGCCGTCGACACCAGGCCGGCCCTCAGGGCGAGCTGCATGTTCAGCAGCGCGTCGAAGCGGCGACCGGCGAGTTCGGCCCTCAGTTCGCGCCACGCGGCGAACCCGCCGGTCTTGTCGTAGACCACGAGTTCCACGCCCTCGAGGCCGTCGAGCATTTTCGCTTCGGCCTTGCCGAGGATCCAGGTCAGCGAGGTATCGGGCCACGCGCGCTGCAACGTGCGGATCAGCGGCACGACATGCGTCGCGTCGCCGAGCGCCGACAGGCGGAGCAGGCACACCGAACGCGGCACGGGGATCGCGGGCATTGGTTAGACTGGCGCGTGATGGAGACCGGGTTCGCCGCCGCCGAGCGCCAGCAGTCGTTCCGCGGTCCGCGTGGAGAGGGAGCGATTGTGTTCGACCCGACGCGCGTGCCGCAAGCGACGCCCGACCTGCTCGAGCCCGCATGGTGGGGCGACGCGGCCGTGCCCGTCGCCAGCGGTGGGCGCGGCGCCGCCTGGTTCGTGCGCGGCGCGTTCGGCGACGGCGTGCTGCGCCGGTACCGGCGCGGCGGCGTCGCCGCGCGCATCAGCCGCGAGCACTACGTGTGGCTCGGGACGAACCGGGTGCGAAGCCTGGCGGAATTCCGGTTGCTGTCACGGCTGCGCGCGCTCCATCTTCCCGTGCCGGCACCGCTCGTCGCCGGCTGGTGGCGGGTGGGGGCGTCGTATCGCGCGGCGATCCTCGTGCAGCGCATCGCCGGTGCCAGACCGCTGGCAGCGTGGCTGGGCGCCGGCGTCGATGCCGCGCCGTGGGAACGCGCGGGCGCGACGATCGCCGAATTCCATCGTCATGGCGCCTGCCACCCGGACCTGAACGCGAACAACGTGCTCGTCGATGCCGAGGATCGCGTCTGGCTGATCGATTTCGATCGCGGACGCCAGCGCGACCCGGCGGCCGGATGGCGCCTTGCGAACCTGGATCGCCTGCAGCGCTCGCTCGTGAAGCTGTCGCCGGGTGAAGGATGGCGGGACGGCTGGTCGCGCCTGCGGCGCGCTTACGACCGCACGCTGGCGGGAGCGGTCGCATGAGCTGGTCGCTCCGCTTCCTCGGCGTCGGCAATGCGCAGTCGGCCACGGCGCTCGGCGCCGCGTCGGCGGTGATAGAGCGCGACGGCGCGCCGGAACTGATGATCGACTGCGGCCAGGAAGCGCTGACCGCTTTCACCGGGCATTACGCGACGCTGCCGGACGCGCTGTTCATCACCCATGTGCACATGGACCACGTGGCGGCCTCGAGCGGCTGTTCTTCGCGACCTATTTCGATCCGGAACGAAGGGGCCGCACCCGCCTGTACGTGCCGGTCGGGGTGCTGCCGCACCTGCAGGCGCGGCTCGCCGACTACCCGGGCGTCGTCGCGGAAGGCGGCGCGAACTGGTGGGATGCGTGGCAGCTGGTGCCGGTGACGCGCGGGTTCTGGCATCGCGGTCAGTGGTACGAGGTGTTTCCGGTGCGCCACCACCTGCCGGACACCGCGTTCGCGCTGCGCCTGCCGGGCAGCGTGGTGTGGACCGGAGACACGCGGCCGGTCCCCGAGATGCTCGCGCGGCATGCCGATGCCGGGGAAGTGGTCGCGCACGACTGCGCGCTGCACGGCAATCCGTCCCACAGCGGCATCGACGATCTCGAACGCGAGTATCCGCCCGCACTGCTGTCGCGCTGCGTGCTGTACCACTACGCGTCGCTCGCCGACGGCGAGGCGATGCGCGCGCGCGGCCATCGCGTCGCGTGCGCCGGCGACGTGCTCGCGCTGCCGACGCCGACGCCGGTTCCGGCCGCATGAGCGCGCTGCCGCACGCCGCGGACGCGACGCCCGACCCCGTCGCGGCGACGCTGGACCGGCGGGGCCGGCCACTGCGCGACCTGCGCGTGTCGGTGATCGAGACCTGCAATTTCCGCTGCCCGTACTGCATGCCCGAAGCGCACGTGGACGCGGCGCCGCGGCTCGGCCGCGCGGCCCGGCTGGATTTCGACGAGATCGTCACCGCGGTGCGTGCGTTCGTCCGACTGGGCGTCACCAAGGTGCGCCTCACCGGCGGCGAGCCGCTGCTGCGGCGCGACCTGCCGGTGCTGGTCGCGCGGCTCGCGGCGCTGCCCGGCATCGACGACCTCGCGTTGACGACCAACGGCTCGCTGCTGGCGGCGCAGGCACGGGCGCTGAAGGACGCGGGCCTGCACCGTCTGACGGTGAGTCTGGATTCGCTGGACCCGGCCCGCTTCCGCGCGCTGTCCGGGGGACGCGGCGAGCTCGGCCACGTGCTCGCCGGCATCGCCGCCGCCGAAGACGCCGGGTTCGGTCCGCTCAAGATCAACTGCGTCGTGCAGCGCGGGGTGAACGAAGCCGATGTGCCGGCGATCGCCGCTCGCTTCCGCGGCACGCCGCACGTGCCCCGGTTCATCGAGTACATGGATGTCGGCACCTGCAACGGCTGGTCGCCGACGCGGGTGGTGCCGTCGGCCGAATCGCGCGACGCCATCGACGCCCGCTGGCCGCTGCGTCCGGTGGGCGCCGCGTACCGGGGCGAGGTCGCGAAGCGCTACGCGTACGTCGATGGCGGCGGCGAGGTGGGGTTCGTCGGCTCCGTGAGCGCGCCGTTCTGCGGCGACTGCCATCGCGCGCGGCTCTCGGCCGACGGTCAGCTTTACACGTGCCTGTTCGCATCGGCGGGATACCCGCTGCGCCCGCGCATCGCCGCGGGCGAAGCCGTGCTCGCCGGGCACCTGGCGACACTCTGGCGCGCGCGTGACGACCGCTACAGCGAACGGCGTGCCGCTCTCGCCGGTGCCGACGGTCGTCGCATCGAGATGTTCTACATCGGCGGCTGAGCGGAGGCGGGCATGGCGAAGCGACTGACGCATGTGGACGACGCCGGCCGGCCGGCGATGGTCGACGTTTCCGGAAAGGAAGTGACGGCGCGCGAGGCCGTCGCCGAATGCGTCGTGCGGTTTCCCGCGGCCGTCGCCGGGACTCTGCGCGCCGACGGCATGGCCACGAAGAAGGGCGCGGTCGCCGACACGGCGATCGTCGCCGGCACGATGGCGGTGAAGCGCACGCACGACCTGATCCCGTTCTGCCATCCGCTGCCGATCGAAGC
>CAMPHE010000152.1 GCA_946885815.1 uncultured Arenimonas sp. | reverse complement strand
CCGTAGGTGGCGGTGGACGTGACGCTCCAGCCGTGGACGAAGACCAGCAGCGGCTTGGCCATGCGGACGGGCATTCCGGGGGACTTTGCGGCATGCTACCGCGACGACACGGCGCGGGGATGCAGGCATGTCGATCGAAGAGAAACGGATCCTGGTGGGCCTGCTCGGGAAGGGCATGTTCGTCAGTCGCCTCGATCGCGACTGGGTCGGCACGCCGTTTCCGTTCCAGGGTTTCTACATCACGTCGGACGAGGATCTGGAGCTGCTCGGGCTGTACTGCACGAGCGTGTTCGTCGACGTGCAGAAGGGCGCTTCCGGCCCCGACGAGCCGCTGCTGTCGATGATCCGGCCGAACATGCCGGTGTTTCCGCCGCGCCACACCGAATACCGCAACACCGTCCCGATGGCGGACGAGCTGCCGCGCGCGAAGGAAGTGCGCGACGACGTGCACTCGTTCGCCGAGCGCCTGCGCCACGACGTCCGCAACGGCGAGAAGGTGTCGCCGTCCGACGTGCACGAGGCGATGGAGCCGATGGTCGCGTCGCTGCTGCGCAACGTCGACGCGATGTTCTGGATGGTCGGGCTGATGCGCCGCGACAGCTACGCCTACAGCCACGCGGTGAAATGCAGCGCGCTGGCGGCGGCGTTCGGCCGGCACCTGGCGCTGCCGCGCAACGTGCTCGTGGAGATGGCGACCGGCGGCTTCCTGCTCGACATCGGCAAGGCGACGCTGCCGCCCGACGTGTTCGACCATCCCGGCGAGCTGACCGCGGAAGCCCGCGCGACGGTGCGCCGGCACGTGGCCGAAGGCGTGCGCGTGCTCGACGAGGCCGGCATCCGCGGCGAATGGATCCGCGGCATGGTCGCGCACCATCACGAGCGCCACGACGGCAGCGGCTACCCGGAAGGCCTCGCCGGCAACCGCATTCCGCTCGCCGGCCGCATCGGCGGCGTCATCGACACCTACGACGCGCTCGCGAGCAAGCGACCGCACAGCCCCGGCGTCGCGCGTCACGAAGCGCTGCAGGCGCTCTACCGCGCCAGCGGGCGCCTGTACCAGGTCGAGGTGGTCGAACAGTTCCTGCAATGTCTCGGCGTCTATCCGACCGGCTCGCTGGTGGAGCTGAGCACCGGGCAGGTCGGGATCGTGATCGCGCAGAACCAGTCGCGCCGGCTGCGGCCGCGGGTGATGCTGCTGCTGGACGAGGCGAAGCAGCCGTACACGCCGTACCGCGACCTCGACCTGATGGCCGACGGCGCCGCCGACGACGACCCGGACGCCGTGCAGGTGGTCGCCGCGCTGGAGCCCGGCGCGTACGACCTCGATCCGAACGATCTGTATCTCGCGTGAGCATCCTCCGGGGGGAGACGCTGCTGCGCGAGCTGCAACGCCTGATCGCGCTCAACGCCGCGCGCGACCGGCCGCTCGGCGTGCTGCTGGTCGGCCTGCACGGCCTGCGCCGCTACAACGTGCAGCACGGGCTGGCCAGCGGCGAGGCACTGGTCGCGCGGACGATCGACCTGATCGGCGCGGCGCTGCGTCCCGGCGACCTGGTGCTGCGCGTCGGCGGGGCCGACCTGCTCGTGGTGCTGCCGGAAATCCGCGACACCGGCCATGCGATGCTCGCCGCGTCGCGCCTGCTGCGGCAGTTCGAGAACACGATCGAGGTCGCCGGACTGCCGGTGCTGGCGCAGGTGTCGATCGGCGTCGCCACGGCGCCGGAACACGGGCGCACCGCCGACGCGCTGTACCGGCACGCCGAAGCCTCGCTGCTGCTGGCGCGGCAGGCGGCCGACCGGATGGCGGTGGCCCCCGCGCGCACGTTCGACGCCGGCGTCGAGCCGGCCGATCTGCGCGAGGCGCTGCTCGGCGACCACCTCGAGATCTACTTCCAGCCGTTCCTCGACGTGGCGACCGACCGCGTCCACGGCGCCGAGTCGCTGGCGCGATGGCGGCACCCGGAACGCGGCTTCATCAGCCCCGACGTGTTCGTGCCGATGGCCGAGAGCACCGGGATGATCGGCGAGCTGACCCGCTGGAGCATCAACGCGACGCTGCGGCACGCGGTGGAGGCGCGCGCCGCCGGCGTGCGCGTGCCGGTATCGATCAATCTGTCGGCCAGCGCGTTCGCCGAGCGTGGCGTCGTCGAACACGTGATCGGGGCGCTGTCGCTGTGGGACGTCGCGCCCGACGACGTGGTGATCGAAGTCACCGAGACCGCGATCATCTCCGACCTCGACCGCGGCGCGAAGCTGCTGCGCCGCCTCGGGGATGCCGGCGTCGGCATTTCGATCGACGACTTCGGCGTCGGCAACTCGTCGTTCGCCTATCTGCGCCAGTTCCCGGCGACGGAGCTGAAGATCGACAAGTCGTTCGTGACGCCGATGGTGGTCGATGCGCGCGCGCGCCGGCTGGTCGAGGCGATGATCGCGTTCTCGCACCACATGGGCGTGCGCGTGGTGTGCGAAGGCGTCGAGGACGCGGCGACGCTGGCGCTGCTGCGCGAGAGCGGCTGCGATCTCGCGCAGGGCTGGCTCGTCGGGCGACCGGAGCCCGCGGCCGCGTTCGTCGCCCGGCGGCTCGCCGAGCGCTGAGGCTCAGGCGCTGGCGGGTGCGTCGTCCGGTTCGCTCGCCGGCGTGGCCGGCAACCGTCGCGGCACGCGCTGCGCATCGAGCAGCCGTTCGATCCGCGCGAACACCTCGGCGCGCGAGAACGGCTTCTTCATGAAGTCGTCGGCGCCGATGCGGTGCACGTAGAACTGCTCGGTCGCCTGTTCATTGCCGCTGATCATGATCACCGGGATGTCGCGCGTGTACGGGTCGCGGCGCAGCTGGCGCAGCGCGGCGAACCCGTCCATGCCGGGCAGCACGATGTCGAGGAAGATCAGCTCCGGCGCCTGCGCGCGCGCGAGCTCGAGGCCCGCCTCGGCATCGGCCGCTTCCAGCACCTCGTAATCGTTCTGGCGCAGCATCCGCGACAGCAGCGCCACGATCGTCGCCGAATCGTCGATGACCAGCATGCGCGTGCGGTTGCGCGCGTTGGTGCGCGGCTTTTCCCGGCGCTCGTTGGCGATCTCGGCGGTCACGATCGGCACTTCACCGGTCGGCCGTTCGGCCGGCGGCAGCGGGCGCGCGGGTTTCGCGCCCCAGCCGAACAGCCGCTTGATGCTTTCGTAGACGTCCACGTCGCGATCCCCCCGTAGTCCCCGGGCGGAGTGTGGTCCGACCGGCGCGCGGCTGGCAACTGGGATCGCCCCCGGGCGATCGCGTAGGATCGGCGCGGAACCCCCGGGGGAAGGAATCCCGATGCGCCTCGCCGCGCTGTTGATCAGCGTCGTGTTGTCCGGAAGCGGCGACGATCTGTCGCTTCGTTCCGGGACCGGACCCCCGTCGCCCGGCGAACCGGCGGTCGCGACGATCGAGCTCGCGCCGCTGGCCGACGGCTCGTATCCCGGCGTCGTCGCGCTCGAGCGCTACCTGGACGGCCGCTGATGGCCGTCGGCGCGAAGGTGCACAAGGTCGAGCTGCAGGTCAGCGACCTGGACCGGCATCACTACGGGACGCATCCGCTGGTGCTGGCGCAGCACCCGTCGGAAACCGACGAGCGCGTGATGCTGCGCGTGCTCGCGTACGCGCTGTTCGCCGACGAGCGGCTGGAATTCGGCCGGGGCCTGAGTACCGACGACGAGCCGGATCTCTGGCGCAGGGACCTCACCGGCGCCATCGAGCAGTGGATCGAACTCGGCCAGCCCGACGAGTCGCGCGTGCGCAAGGCGTGCGGGCGGGCGCGCGAGGTGGTCGTGATCACCTACGGCGGCCGCGCCGCCGACCTGTGGTGGGAGAAGAACGCCGCCGCGCTGGAGCGCTCGCGGAACCTCACGGTGCTCGATATTCCGCCTGCGGTCTCGAAGGCGCTGGCGGCGCGACTCGCACGCGGCATGCAGTTGCAGGCGGTGATCCAGGACGGCCACGTGCAGCTCGTCGACGGCGACGCCGTTCTCGACATCTCGCCGGTCCGCCGTCTTCGATGAGCGGCCTGACGCAGGCGCGTGCGGCCGTCAGTCGGACTCGGCGAGGGTGACGGGCTCGGGCCGCCGCGGCTTCACCAGCAGCGGGTGGAGCAGGACGCTGGCGAGGATGATCGCGACGCCGGCGTAGAACATCGGGCCCAGTTCGCGCTGCTCCCCCAGCAGCACGATCGCCAGCACGATCGCGTAGATCGGCTCCAGGTTGATCGCCAGCTGCGCCGCGAACGCGCTCATGTGCCGCAGCGCCACCAGCGACAGCGCGAACGGCAGCAGCGTGCAGGCGATCGCGAGCACCCCGATCAGCAGCGCGTCGCGGCCGTCGGGCAGGATCCACGGCGAGCCGAACCACGGGATCAAGGGCGACAGGATCACCAGCAGCGCGCCGCCGGTGCCCAGTTCCACCGCCGTCACCGTGAGCGGATCGGCACGCTCGACGAAGCGCTTGTTCAGCGCGCCGAAGATCGCCACGAGGATCGCCGAGACGATGCCGACCGCGATGCCCGCATGCATGCCGTCGGGCACGCCGCCGACGACCAGCGCGACGCCGGGAATCACGGCGATGCCGAGCAGCAGTTCGCGCCGGTCGAACCGCGTTCCGGCCAGCCACGGTTCCACCAGCGGCAGGAAGGCGCTGGCGACGGCGATGCAGGTGACGGCGACCGAGGCGTTCGCGAGCTTGATCGAGCCGTAGAACGTGAGCCAGTGCAGCGCGACCAGCACGCCGATGCCGCTGTAGATGCCGAACAGCCGCGCGCCCATCGCGCGGATGCCGCGCCACACGCGCGGCAGCAACAGCAGCAGCACGGCGACGATCGCCATGCGCTGCACGACCAGCGCCATCGCCGGCAGCGTGATCAGCTTGCCGAGGATCGCGGTGAAGCCCCACAGCACGACGCAGAAATGGATCTGCCACTGCGCCTTGATGGCGGGGGTCATGCGGGCTCCGTGGCGTCTACGTGGGCGGGTGCGGCGTGCGCGCCGTGGGCGGCGATCCACGCGCGCTTGCCGGCGGGACTCAGCTGCCGCAACGCGTGCTCGGCCTTCAGCGCCGCCGAGCGGTCGGCGCGCGCCACGCGGCCGAGCAGCGCGAGCGGCGGATGGCT
>CAMPHE010000151.1 GCA_946885815.1 uncultured Arenimonas sp. | reverse complement strand
GCGGGAACGGCGAGCAGCAGGGCCAGCGCGGCGAGCAGGGCGAACGGACGGGTCATCGGCGGTCTCCGGGAAGGGCGGCGGATCGAGTATGGTGCGCGGCGCTGAACCCGGTGTGAGCCGCGCCGCCCACGTCGTGGATGATAGTTTGGCCGTCGCAGAGAGGCAGAGTTCCCGCATGAGCCGCACCTACCGCGACGCCCTCGCCGACCCCGGTCCCGGCCGCACCGCGCTGCTGCTGGTGAATCTCGGCACGCCGTCGGCGCCGACCCGCCCGGCGGTGCGGCGCTTCCTGTCGCAGTTCCTGCACGACCCGCGCGTGGTCGAGCTGACGCGCTGGCTGTGGTGCCCGCTGCTGCATTTCGTGATCCTGCCGCTGCGCTCGGGCCGCGCCGCGCGCAATTACGCCAAGGTCTGGATGCCGGAAGGCTCGCCGCTGCTGGTGTACACGCGCCGTCTCGGCCGCGCGCTGCAGCAGGCGCTGCCCGACCTGCGCGTCGTGGTGGCGATGCGCTACGGCGAGCCGGCGCTGCCGGACGTGCTGCGCGCGCTGGAGCGCGAAGGCGTCACGCGGCTGCTGGTGCTGCCGCTGTATCCGCAGTATTCGGCGAGCACGACGGCGTCGGTGTTCGACGCGGTGACGGCGGAGCTGCGGCACTGGCGGCGCGTGCCCGAGCTGCGCTTCGTCGCCGACTACCACGACGACGTGGAATGGCTCGACGCGCTGGAAGCGCGCGTGCGCGCGCACTGGGACCTGCACGGCCGCGCCGCGCACCTGCTGCTGTCTTTCCATGGGCTGCCCGAGCGCTTCGACCGCGCCGGCGATCCTTATCGCCGCCAGTGCGAAGCCGGCGCGCAGGCACTGGCGCGGCGGCTGGGCATCGTCGACGGCGACTGGACGCTCGCCTACCAGTCGCGCTTCGGCCGCGAGAAATGGCTGTCGCCGGCGACGGACGCGCGCCTGGTCGAACTGGCGCGCAGCGGCATCGACAGCGTCGACGTCGTCTGCCCCGGCTTCGCGGTCGACTGCCTCGAGACGCTGGAGGAGATCGCGATCCAGGATACGGCGATCTATCGCGACGCCGGTGGCGCCGAGCTGCGCTACATCACCGCGCTCAACGACGGGCCGGGGCATGTCGCCGCGCTGGCGGCGATCGCGCGCCGGCATCTGCACGGCTGGCCGGAATGAATCCGCTGGCGGAGATCCGCCTGCCGGCCGCGCGCGGCGAGCTGGCGGCGCTGCGCGGCGGCACGCCCGGCGGCCCGCCGCTGCTGTGCCTGCACGGCTGGCTCGACAACGCGGCGAGCTTCGTGCCGCTGGCGCCGCGTCTGGCGGGCTTCGACCTGGTCGCGCTCGACCTGCCCGGCCACGGCGCCTCGGCGCATCGCGCGCCCGGCTACGACTACGCGTTCGTCGACTGGATCCACGACGTGCTCGACGCGATGGACGCGCTCGGCTGGGCGCACGCCGACTGGCTCGGGCATTCGATGGGAGGCGCGATCGCGTCGATGGTCGCGGCCGCGGCCCCGGAACGGGTGCGGCGGCTGGCGTTGATCGAAGCGCTCGGGCCGCTCGCGGGCGAGCCGGCCGGCGCCGCGGCGCGCCTCGCCGACGCGGTGGCCGCGCGACGCGCGCTGCGCGAGCGTCCGCCGCGCCGCATCCCCGACCTCGACGCGGCGGTCGCCGCACGGCGCTCGGCGACGCGGATGACCGACGCCGCGGCGCGGCTGATCGTCGCGCGCAATCTGCGGCCGTTCGACGGCGGCTTCGCATGGCGCAGCGATCCGCGGCTGACGCTGCCGGCGTCGCTGCGGCTCGGCGAGGAGACGATCCGGGCGGTATTGCGTGCGATCCGCGCGCCCGTGCTGGTGATCGCCGCCGATCCGCCGCCGGCGTACTTCACCGTCGCGACGCGCGAGGCGCGGCTGGCGTGCCTGGCCGACGCGCGATCGGTCGTGATTCCCGGTGGGCACCATCTGCACATGGAGCAGCCGGACGCGGTCGCGGGACCGCTGCTCGCGTTCCTTGCCACCGGCTAGCGCGGCGCGGCCACCACCTGCGGCTGCAGGCTCAGCGACACCAGCGTGCGGCCTTCCATGTCGGGCCGGAAATTGGCGACCACGCCGCGCGCGCCCTTGCGGAAGCCGAGCATCGCGCCCTCCGCGCCGAGCATCGACACGGTTTCTTCCCAGCCACGCTCGGACTGCGCGGCGCGGAAACGTTCGTACAGCGGCGTCATCGCCTCGTCGCTGCGCAGCACCACCGACCGCGACGGGCCCATCGTCGTCACCGACACCACCGCGTAGCGCTCCGGCAGCAGGATGTCCGGCGGGAAATCGTCAGGGAGGCGGACATCGGCGCCGGCCGCGCGGCGGATCTCGCCCGCGGTGGCCGTGACCGTGGCCGCGTCGGCGGCGCCGCGCGCCGTGTCGACCAACGCCTCGGACGCGTCGGGCGTGCGGGCGCAGCCGGCCAGCAGCGCGACCGCGCACGACAGTGCGGCCACGACGGCGGTGAGGGACGCGGACGCAGGCGCGGCAGCGGTTCGGGACATCGGCACACCGGTTCAGGGGGCCCGCCGGTGCGGGCGCTTCAGCCGGTCAAACGCGACAGTTCCGCCTTCAAGGCCAGTCCGTCGCCGCGCAGATAATCGCGTTCGGCCCGCCAGTCGGGGCGTCGTGCTTCGACTTCGCGCCAGAACGCGCGCGAGTGGTCGGCGTGGATCAGGTGGCAGAGCTCGTGCACGAGCACGTACTCGAATGCCGACGGGCGGCCGAGCACGAGGGCGAGATCGAGCGACACGGCACCCGACGGGCTCAGCGAGCCCCAGATCGACGACAGCCGGCGCAGCCCGATCGCGCGTGGCGGCCGCGGCAGGCCGGGCAGCCAGCGCGGCATCCACGCGCCCAGATCGGTGCGCGCCTGCTGCAGGTAGAACTCGCGCAGCGCGGCGCGGGCCTGCGCGTCGCCGGCGCGCGCGGGCAGCTGCAGTTCGATGCTGTGCTCGCCGAGCGTGACGCGGGCGAAGCGGCCGTCGCGCCACGACAGCGGCACGTCGACGCCGCGCAGCGGCAGCGCGCCGGTGTCGTCGCGCCCGAACGGCGGCGCCGGCGGCGGCCGTTTCGCCAGCTGCGCGGCGAGCCAGTCGCGGTGTTCGTCGAGGAACGCGAGCGCGCTGCGGGTGGACGCGCGCGGCGGCAACGTCAGGCGCGGGCCCTTGTCCGACACGAGCAGCCGGAGTCGCCGCGCGCGCGGGTCGCGCACCCAGCGCACGTCGACGGTGGTGCCGTCGGCGAGCCGCAGGCCGACGGTTTCTTCGGCGGGCGGGGCGGGACGGAACAGGCGCAGGCGCATGCGACGACTCTAGCGCGCGGGGCGGGCCGTGGTCGCCTCGCCTAGGCTTCGGCGCGGCTGAACCTGAGCGCCGACTCGAGCACCGCGAACAGCCGGTGCAGCTCGCCTGCCATCAGAGCGAAGCGGGCGTCGAGCTCGTCGCGCAGCGAATCGCGCTCGGTGTTCTCCAGCGCGTCGACGGCGCCGTCGAGGAACTTCAGCTTGCGCACGACGAGGTCCTCGCCGAGCACGAACGAGACGTGGTCGTCGAGCACCAGTGCGAGGCGACTGGCCTGCTTGCCGGCTTCGAGGTGCTTGCGGATCTCGTCGTTCTGCAGCTCGTGCTTCGTGCAGCGCACGACCGCGCCGCCGTCGACCGGGTCGCGCAGTTCGCATTCGTCGCCGAGCGCGAGCCCGGGGGGCAGCGGCTCGCCGGCGAGCCAGCCGGTGAGGATCGCGCGCACCGACGCCTCGGCGTTCAGCGGCAGCGCCGGGAAGCTGCCGAGCGCGGTGCGCAGCTCGCTGACGAGGTTCTCGGCCGACTTGCGCGAACTGCTGTCGACGGCGAGGAAGCCGTGCGCCAGGTCGAGGCTGGCGCCGGTGCGCACCGGGCGCACGAACGCGCGCGGGAGCATCTCCAGCACCAGGTCCTCTTTCAGGCGCTTGCGGGCGCGGCCGCCGAGCTTGCGGCCTTCCTTCTCCTCCAGTTCGGTGATCTTGCGACCGAGCGCGTCGTTCACGACGGCGGACGGCAGCAGGCGCTCCTCGCCGCCGAGCGTGATCCACAGCGCGTCGCCGACGCGGTGGCTCAGCGTCGGCTCGTCGCGGCCGAACGGCGACACGAAGCCGCGCGTGGACAGCTCCGACGGGCCGACCGGACGCAGGCGCGCCTCTTCCAGTCGGGCCTCGAGGTCGGCGAAGACGGGGGCGAGGGAGGCGGGAAAGCGGAAGAACGTCAGGTTTCTGAAGAACATTTAATCTGCTCTGAGCAAGTTTTTTCAGCCGAGCCAGGCGCGGGCGTCGGGGAGGGCGTCGGCGCCGCGGCGGCCGAGCGCGAGGAAGTCGAAGAGGGTCGGGTCGGCGAGCTGCGCGGGGCGGACGTCGGCGAGCGCGCGGGCGATGGTGTCGATGCGGCCCGGCGACTCCTTCTCCCACGCGGCGAGCATGCGTCCCACCTGCCGGCGCTGCAGGTTCTCCTGCGAGCCGCACAGCGTGCACGGGATGATCGGGAACTGCTTCCAGTCGGCGTAGGCGGCGATGTCGGCTTCGCGCACCGTCGCCAGCGGCCGGATGACCACGTGCTCGCCGTCGTCGCTGCGCAGCTTCGGCGGCATCGTCGCCAGCTTCGAATGGAAGAACAGGTTCATGAAGAAGGTCGCGACCAGATCGTCGCGGTGGTGCCCGAGCGCGATCTTGGTGAAGCCGTGCGCCTTCGCGTGCGCGTACAGCGCGCCGCGCCGCAGCCGCGAGCACAGCGAGCACATCGTCGCGCCTTCCGGCACCACCCGCTTCACGACGGAATAGGTGTCCTGTTCGACGATGGTGAACGCGACGCCGAGCGCGCGCAGGTAATCGGGCAGCACGTGCTCGGGAAACCCGGGCTGCTTCTGGTCGAGGTTCACCGCGACCAGTTCGAAGCGCACCGGCGCCTTGCGCTGCAGCTGCAGCAGCAGGTCGAGCAGCGTGTAGCTGTCCTTGCCGCCGGACAGGCACACCATCACCCTGTCGCCGTCCTCGATCATCCCGTAGTCGGCGATCGCCTGGCCCACCTGCGCGCGCAGGCGCTTGGCGAGCCGTTGGCGCTCGTGGC
>CAMPHE010000150.1 GCA_946885815.1 uncultured Arenimonas sp. | reverse complement strand
CGCATGCTAGCATCGCGGCCGTTCCACGGAGTCCGCGCGCATGCCCCCGAATCCCGGCCACGTGATCATTTCGCACGGCCTCGAGAGCGGCCCCGAAGCGGCGAAGGCGGCGGCACTCGCGCGCGTCGCCGGCGAACTCGGATGGACCCACGAGCGCCCCGATTACCGCGACCTCGACGTGCTCGGGCCGCTCGGCGACGTGCGCGGCCGCATCCTGCGCCTCGGCGCACGCGCGCACGCCTGCACCCGCAAGCCGCTGGTGCTCGCCGGATCGAGCATGGGCGCGTTCGTGTCGGCGCAGGTGTCGCGCGAAGTGCCGATCGCCGGTCTGTTCCTGATGGCGCCGCCGATCGCGCTGGAGACGCCCCCGCACATGCTGAAGGCCGCGATGGTGCCGACGCGCATCGTGCACGGCTGGGAAGACGAACTGATCCCGGCGATGGACGTCGTGCGCTGGGCGCAGCGCCGCCACGACACGCTGGTGATGGTGCCCGACAGCCACCGCCTCGCCGCGCACGTGGATTTCTGCGCCGAGGAGTTCGGCCGGTTCCTGCAGATGCTGGCGACGTGAGGTTCTTCGTCGCCTGCGCGAAGGGTCTCGAGTACCTGCTCGCCGATGAAATGACGGCCTTGGGCGCGACGCACGCGACCGCCGCGCTCGCCGGCGTCAATGTCGACGGTCCGGTGGAATCGGCGTACCGCGCGGTGATGTTCTCGCGGCTCGCGAGCCGGGTGATGTGGCCGCTGGCCGAGTTCGCGTGCGCGAACGAGCAGGACCTCTACCAGGGCGTGCACGCCGTGCCGTGGGCCGACCACCTCGCCGCCGACGGCACGCTCGCGATCGACGCGCACCTGCAGGGCACGGGCCTGACGCACGAGCGCTACGCCGCGCAGCGCGCGAAGGACGCGATCGTCGACCGCATGCGAGCCAGCCACGGCACGCGACCGTCGGTCGACACCGAGGCGCCCGACCTGCGCCTCGGCCTCGTCGTGCGCAAGGAAAAGGCGCTGGTGGCCGTCGACCTCGGCGGCGGGCCGCTGCATCGCCGCGGCTGGCGCCAGTCACAGGTCGACGCGCCGCTGAAGGAGAACCTCGCCGCGGCGATGCTGCTGCGCGGCCAGTGGCCGGCGCTGCATGCGGAAGGCGGCGCGCTGCTCGACCCGATGTGCGGCAGCGGCACGCTGCTGATCGAAGGGGCGCTCATGGCCGCCGACGAGGCGCCGGGGCTGCAGCGCCTGCAGGGCACGCTGCCTACGCGCTGGCGGGGCTTCGACGAGACGCTCTGGGGCCGGATCGAGGCCGAAGCGCGCGCGCGGGCCGCCGCCGGCCGCGCGGCGCTGCGGCCGGTGTTCTTCGGTGCCGATGCCGACCCGGCGGCCCTGCACGCGACCACGGCCAATGCCGACCGCGCGGGCGTGTCCGACGTCATCCGGCTCGAGCGCGCGGGCATCGCGGCGCTGCGCGCGCCGGGGCCGGAACGGGGGCTGGTGGCCAGCAATCCGCCGTACGACGCGCGCCTCGCCGCCGACCCGGCGCTCTACCGCGAACTCGGCGACGCGCTGCGCCGCGCGGTGCCCGCCTGGCGCGCCGTGCTGCTGTGCGGCTCCGAGGAACTCGCGCACGCCACGGGCCTGCGCGCGGCGAAGCGCTACGCGTTCCACAACGGGCCGCTGCAGGCGACGCTGCTGCGGGTCGACCCGGTGCAGCCGGCGCCACGCGCGCCGCGCGAGGCGCGCCCGCTGTCGGACGGCGCGACGATGGTCGCCAACCGGCTGCGCAAGAACGAAAAGCGCTTCCGTGCGTGGCGGGAGCGCGAGGACGTCACCTGCTGGCGTGCGTACGACGCGGACCTGCCCGAGTATTCCGCGGCGGTCGACGTCTACACCGAGGACGGCGGCGAACGGCGCACGTTCCTGCACGTGCAGGAATACGAGGCGCCGAAGACCATTCCGGAAGCGGACGCGCGCCGCCGTTTCGGCGAACTGCTCGACGCGGTGCGCGACGTGTTCGCGGTGCCCCCGGGCCAGGTGGCGATCAAGACGCGCGCGCGCGGCAAGGGCGGCAGCAAGTACGGCCGGATGGACCGCCGCGACGAGTTCGTCGCGGTGCGGGAAGGCGCGGCGCGGCTGCAGGTGAACCTGTTCGACCATCTCGACACCGGGCTGTTCCTCGACCATCGCCCGGTGCGCCGCCGCCTCGGCGCCGAGGCGCGCGGCCAGCGGATGCTCAACCTGTTCTGCTACACCGGCGCGGCGAGCGTGCAGGCGGCGGTCGGCGGCGCGGCCGCCACCACCAGCGTCGACCTCTCGGGCAATTACCTCGAATGGGCCGCACGCAACCTGGCGATGAACGGCACCGCCGGTCCCCGTCACCGGCTGGTGCAGGCGGACGTGATGAAGTGGCTGGAGGCCGATCGCGGCGAGTACGACCTCGTGTTCTGCGATCCGCCGACGTTCTCCAATTCCGCGCGCGCCGACGATTTCGACACGCAGCGCGACCATGTACGGCTGCTGCATCTCGTCGTGCAGCGGCTCGCGCCGGACGGGCTGCTGCTGTATTCGAACAATTTCCGCCGCTTCCGCTTCGATGCCGATGCGGTCGGCGGGTTCGCGCACGCCGTCGAGATCACCCCGGCGACGATCGACCCGGATTTCGCGCGTGATCCGCGCATCCACCGCTGCTGGGAACTGCGGCGCCGCTGACGCCCCCTGCACGCCGCGTCGACCGGGGTGAACCGGGACGGGTACGACGTCGCCCGCCCGGTCGTGACGGGGCCCGCCGGCAGTATGCTTGGCGCATGGACCGCGAAGCGAACAAGACTGCCCCCGACGGCTGGACCTTCTTCCGCCAGTGGCTGAAGAATCCGCTCGGCACCGCGGCGATATCGCCGTCGAGCCGGCAGCTGGCGCGGCAGATGATGTCGGAGCTGCCGCGCTCGGCGAAGCGGGTCATCGAACTCGGCGGCGGCACCGGGGTATTCACCCAGGCGCTGCTCGACCACGGCGTGCAGCCGGCCGACCTGCTGGTGCTGGAACTCAACGAAGAACTGCACCAGCACCTGCAGCGGCATTTCCCCCAGGTGCAGATCGCGTGCGCCGACGCGGTCGAACTCGCGGCGGTCGCGGAAGCCCGCGGCTTCGGGCCCGCGCATCCGGCCGACGCGGTGATCTCCGGGCTCGGCCTGCTGTCGATGCCGCGGGCGACACAGCAGGCGATCCTCGCCGCGGCGTTCGGCGCGATGCACCCGCAGGGCCGCTTCGTGCAGTTCACCTACGGGCCGGCGAACCCGGTCGCGCGCGAGGTGCTCGACGCGCTGGAACTCAATGCGCGGCGCAGCAGCTTCACGTGGTGGAACGTGCCGCCGGCGACGGTCTACGTGTACACGCGGAAGACCTCCCGGGCGCTGGCGCCGCGCTCGATGCGGCGCTGACGCGGGGTTCAGCCGCGGGCCGCCGGCCAGTCGCCGGCGAGCATCCCCATCAGCACGCTGTCCTGCAGCTCGCTGCCGATGAGCCAGCGGTGCCGGAGATAGCCCTCGCGCCGGAAGCCGACGTTCTCCAGCGTGCGCAGCGCCGCCGCGTCACGCGGATCGACGTCGGCCTCGAGGCGGCGCAGCTGCATCGTCACGAAGGCGTGCTCCAGCAGCAGCGTCAGCGCCTCGGCGCCGTAGCGACGGCCTCGCTGGTCGTGGTGCAGCACCAGGTTCATGTCGGCCCGTCCCTGCAGGTGGTCGACGCTCGACAGCGTCGCCGTGCCGATGACGCGGTCGTCCTCGCGCAGCGCGATGCCCCACTGCATCAGGTGTCCCTGCTCGTAGCCGCTCTGGATCGCCTCCAGGTGGATGCTGGCCTCGTCGGGACGCGCGCCGCTGCGGTTCCAGATGCGCGTGCCGCCGGTGTCGGCGAACAGGTGGTGCAGGTCGGGCATGTCGCGCACGTCCATCCAGCGCAGCACGAGCCGCGGTGCGGTGAGCGTCGGCAGCCCGGTCGTGCCGAACGGCAGCGCCTGGGCGAAATCACTGCGTCGTCGTCTGGCCAGGGTCATCATCCGGGGGGTCGTGAAAGTCGCGGCTACCGGGCTGAACGCATTCGGCGGCACTTTCCGGCCCGCCCCGGCAACCCTGCGTTGCGGGACCGGCATTGGCCAGCACGGCCGCCGGCCGCATATCGATGCCATGGTGCCGAAGGCGCCCCCGATGGAGACGAAGATGGACGACCTCGCGATTCGCCCGGTGCTGCGCAAGCTGCGCGGGATGCCGGCATCCGACGGCGCCGGCGTGCGCCTGACCCGTGTCATCGGCACGCCCCAGCTGCCGGACCTCGACCCGTTCCTGATGCTCGACGAGTTCGGCACCGACCGGCCCGAGGACTACCTGGCCGGCTTCCCGGCGCATCCGCACCGCGGTTTCGAGACGGTGACCTACATGCTCGATGGCCGCATGCGGCACAAGGACAACCACGGCAATGAAGGCGTGCTCGTCCCCGGGAGCGTGCAGTGGATGACGGCCGGCCGCGGCATCGTGCATTCCGAGATGCCGGAGCAGGAGCAGGGCCGCATGCGCGGCTTCCAGCTGTGGGTGAACCTGCCGGCCGCCGACAAGATGACCGCGCCCCGCTACCAGGAATACGGCCCGGAGCGCTTCCCCGAAGCGGCGCCGGCGGACGGCGTGCGCGTCAAGGCGATCGCCGGCCGTGTCGGCGACACGGTCGGTCCGGTCGTGCAGCCGGCCACCGACCCGATCTATCTCGATATCACGCTCGCGGCCGGCGCCCGTTTCGAGCAGTCGTTGCCGGCCGGCCACAGCGCGTTCGCGTACGTGTACGAAGGCGCGGCGCGGCTCGGTGGTGACGGCGGGCTTTCGGTCGGTGCGCAGGAGCTGGCGGTGCTGGGCGAGGGCGGACGGTTCGTGGCCGAGGGTGCGGTCGACGGCACGCGCCTGATCCTCGTCGCCGGGCGGCCGCTGCGCGAGCCGGTGGCGAAATACGGCCCGTTCGTGATGAACACCCAGGAAGAGCTGCGCCAGGCCTTCGCCGATTACCAGGCCGGCCGCTTCTGACCCGCGAGTGGGCCTCCAGGCCCGATCAGTAGCGCGAGACGAGCACCCGGGCCGCGCCCGCCACGGGCACCACGATCACCGTGTACCGGTCGAATTCGGTCTCGGGCATCTCCGGCA
>CAMPHE010000149.1 GCA_946885815.1 uncultured Arenimonas sp. | reverse complement strand
CCCCCGCCAGTCATGGCGGGGGTTTCTTTTTGAGGCGGAAAACCCCTCCGCCCCGCCCGTCGGCCCCAAACCGACCGCGAGCCAAACGGCGTTGGCCGCTGCCGCCCGATTTGCTGGCATCGCGGCCGGTGGCTCTGGTACACATCGCTTTCACCTCGAGCGACGGCCGCCGATGACCCACGGACTCATGTTCGCTTCCTTCCTCCTGCTGGCCGTCGCCGCGCCTGTCGACGCCGCGGTGAAATCGGCCGACGGGAGCGGCCTGACGATCGAGGTCGGGCCACCCGTGTGGAAGCGGGGTGGCGAAACGCGCCATCCGCTGGCGGTCGACCGCCGGCAGATCGAGCGCGCGGTGGCCGCGGGGCGGCCGTTGATGCTTCCCTCCACCGGAGCGGCACCCCTCGTCGGCACGAATGTCCGCGTCCGGGATCGCGACGACGGGATCGTGGTCGTCACCGCGACGGTTTCGACCTCGCTCGGCCCGCAGTCGGCCGTGCTGACCCTTGGCGACGGCGTCACCTTCGGCTATCTCCCGCAGCGTGACGGTGCGGCGCTGAGCATCGACACGAAGGCGGGGCGCACCTGGCTCGTGGAAAACGCGAACGTGGCGGAGCCGCGCGGGGTGGATTTCCTGCGCGTGCCGCCGGCCACGGCGAGCCAGCGCGAAGCGCGCAGGCGCCAGGACATGACCAAGTCGCACGGGTCGTCGAACGTCGATGTCGTCGTGCTCTACACGCCCACGCTCGTGAACGTGTGGGGATCGGACGCGGCGATGAAGGCGCGCATCGCACACCTCGAGGCGATCACCAACCAGGCCTACGTCGACAGCGATGTCGACCAGACGGTCACGGTGGTCGGCGCGTACATGGTCGATTACATCAACACCCTCGACAACATCGATGCCCTCGAAAGCATGAGCTCGCCCGGCGCCTCGGCGCTGCCGCGCGACGCGCACCGGCTGCGCGAGATCCACGGGGCCGATTTGGTGTCGCTCCTGCGCGAATTCGATCGTGCCAACCAGACTTCGTGCGGGGTCGGCTGGCTCGGCGGGTACGACGGTTCGCCGTTCACGCCCGACTGGGGCTTCTCGGTATCGGCCGATCACGGCTTCGGTGACGACCACTGCGGCGAGTGGACGTTCGCGCACGAACTCGGCCACAACATGGGCGCGCACCACGACATCGAGACGTCCGAGGGGGAACACGGCGCATATCCGTACTCGCGCGGGTTCCGGCGGACGCTCTCGCCGGCCGCGGGCTTCGCCACGGTGATGGGGTACACCCAGGCGCCGCAGGTCCGGTTGGGCCGTTTCTCCAGTCCCCGCATCGCCACCTGCCTCGACGAGCTGTGCGGCGACGCGGCCACCGCCGACAACGCGCGCGGCCTGAACGAATCGGCGCATTCGATCGCCGCGTTCGGCACGCGTCCGGCCGATTCGCTGCCCGGCGTCAGCATCGGCGATGTCGTGGTGAAGGAAGGCAACGGCGGTCCCACGACCGCGCGGTTCCTGCTGAAGCTGTCCGCGCCGGCGACCACGGCGGTGACGATCGACGTCGAGACGATGAACGGCACCGCGCTGATGGCCGACTTCGTCGCCGCGTCGGGGCCCGTCACCATCCTCGCGGGCCAGTCGTCCGCGATCTTCGACGTGACCGTGCGAGGCGACACGCTGGTGGAACGCGACGAGTTCTTCGCCGTCAACCTGGTGAAGGCGACCGGCGCGCGGATCGACGACGCCCAGGGCATCGTGACCATCGAGAATGACGAGCCGATTCCGTCGTTCTCCCTCGCCGACGCCGAGGTGACCGAAGGTGCCGCCGGCACCAGCGACCTGACGTTCACGGCGACGCTCTCGGCGCCTTCCAGTTCGGCGGTCACGTTCGATGTGGACATCAGCGAGTTCAGCGTGGACGGTGCCCGCGTCGGCGAGGATTACGAAGCGGTCTGGTGGGACGACCTCGTCATTCCGGCCGGAACCACGAGCCTGCAGTTCACCGTCAAGGTGATCGGCGACACGTTGCCGGAGCCCGACGAACGCCTGCGTCTCGTGGCCAGCGGCCTCACCGGCGCGCAGATCACCCGCGACTGGGCGGTCGGCTGGATCCGCAATGACGACGGCACCCAGGCCGGTCCGATTCCCCAGGCGAACCTGTGGGGCCCGCTGGCGATCGTGGAGGGCAATACCGGTACCCGCACGCTCGAGGCGACCGTCAACCTGTCCACCCCGACGACCCATGAAGTGCGTTTCGACGTCGCCGCCTCCGGGTCCGCGACCGCCGGCGTCGATTACTCCCTGCCGTCGCCGACCGTGGTCGTGCCGCCAGGTGCGAGCGAGGGCACGATCTTCGTCAGCATCCTCGGCGACACGCTCGACGAGAGCGACGAGACGTTGACGCTGACGCTCTCCAATCCCGTCGGCGCGACGCTCGGCAACACGCAGGCGGCGGTGACCATCCACGACGATGACGGCACCTTGCCCCCGCTGGTGACGCGCACCGATCGGATCGTCTCGACGATGAATTCCGAAGCCTTCGTCAAACCGCTCGCCAACGACGCCTTCCAGCCGGCACGCATGCGTGCGATGACGCTGGAAGTGCTCGGGCTGTCCGCCGGCGGCACCGCGACGGTCGGGGACAACGGCTTCCCCGGCGCGTTGCCCGAATACGTGTACTACACGCCGGCCGTGGACTTCCTCGGCGAGGAATCGATCGCCTACCGCCTGTGCGAAAGCGAACCGCCGCAGCGCTGCGCCGATGGCCGCATCGATGTCGTCGTGCGCCCGTCGAGCGATATCCGCGTCGAGAGCGAAGGCCATTCCGGCTTCTCCGACCTCTTCGCCTACCGGGTGCTGGAGCGCGCCGAGTCGCGCTATGCCGGCGAGTTCGCAGCGACGCCACTGGTCGCGCCGCGGGTCTCGACGCACGATCTGGGGGTGGATCCGACGCCCGAGTCGCCGTGGGATGGCGCCCGCGACGGCACGGCCACCCGCGTCGGCGTACTTCCGCTCGCGACGGGGGTGCCGGTCGACTGGCGCGTGCTGGTCGACGCGACACCGGACTGGGACGATCAGGTCGACGTCTACGTGGGGCTGGATACCGATCTGGGGCAGGATGCCGACCCCGGCGAGATCACCTGCGCCAGTTCGCGCCACTGGGACATCGAGAGCCGCTGCGAACTGTCCGCCGTGCAGCCGGGCAGCGGGGTGGTCCGTTACTGGATCGTCGTCCACAACCGGGGCGCGTCGCCGGCGCCGGTCCGGCTCGACGCGTACGAAGTGCCGCTGATCGATACGGACGGCTCGCTGGTGGTGACCGGCCCCGGCACGCCGGATGCGGGTGCCCACTACATGCCGTACCGGGGGGCGTGGTCCGATCCGACGCTGCTGCCAGCCGACCGGCGTGCCGGCTACGTCGCGGTGAAGATGGGGCCGGCGCTTTCCCCGGCGTGGATCCCCATGCGAATCACGCGCACGGGCGGCGAATCGGCCATCGCCCTGCGTGCCGGCGAACCGACCACGCTGGCGCTCGCCGCCGGCACCGCGCACGAGCGCATGTTCGTCGACGTGCCGGTCGGCGCGACCCGAATGACGGTGACGACGGCGAGCGAGGGCGCCATCGACCTGTACCTCGCGCACGCCACGCCCGCCGGCGCGGATGCCGGCATCGCCGCGGCCCCGGCGCGCGAACTCGCCGACGCCAGCGCCACCGGCGCCGGTGGCGGCGAAACGATCATCCGCAGCGGCACCGCCGAGCTCCCGCCCGGCCGCTGGTACGTCACGCCCGTCAACACCGGCAGCGAAGCCGCCGTGGTCGACGTCGCGGTCGACATCGACGCCGTCGCCGCGCCGGTCAGGCCCGGCAGCTACTTCAACGCCGCCCGCGCCGGCCACGGCCTGTTCCTGTATCCCGCCGGCGGCGACTGGGCGGGCCTCTGGTACACCTACCTGCAGGACGGGACGCCCACCTGGTACTACCTGCAGGGCACCGCGCCGGGTGCCGACGGCATCTGGACGGGGGGCCTCTACCGGGCGATGTGGGACGGGGACAGCCATTCGCAGGTCGCCATCGGCCGCGCGACGGTGACGCCGGGCGGCGCCGACGCGTTCACCTTCACCTATTCGCTCGACGGCGAAACCGGCTCGGAGCCGCTGGCCGCGCTGGGGCGCGGGTGCCCGATGCTCGGCGACCAGCCCGTCGACGCCAGCGCGCACTGGTTCAACCCGGCGACCGCCGGCACCGGCCACAGCGTGCAGCTGTGGAGCCACTACGAGTTCTACGCGGCGTTCGTCTACGACGCCGACGGCCGGCCGCGCTTCCTCACGGCCGAAACGACGCCGTTCGCCGGTGCCGACGCGTCGCTGACGCTGGAGCAACTGTTCGGGTTCTGCCCGCTCTGCGATTATCCGGGCGCGCCGGCCCGGACCCCGGTCGGCACGTTGCGGCGTGTCTTCACGGGGGGCACGCTTTCGGCGCTCGATGTCGCCGCCACCTTCGCCGACGGCGTTCCGGGCGCATGGGAGCAACAGGATCCGGTGCAGCCGCTCGGCGGCCCGGACAGCACCCAGGGTTGCGCGCCCTGACCGCGGAAAATACGCGGATCCGGCTTGTCCCGCCCAGGTGCGGCCGGCTATAATTTTGCGCCTTCGGTGGCGGGCCCCCGGGCCCGCCACCATTCCGGATCAATCCCGTGTCCCACTCCCTGGCCGTCGGCCGTCGTCTCGCCCGCAAGGCCGCGATGTTCCAGCTGGCCGCAGGCGCCTTGGCCGCGACGGTAGCGGCGCCGGGATGGGGAACGATGCACGCGGTCGGCGCCTTCGCAGGCGCGGCGGCGGCTTCGGCGGGAACGTTCGGAATGGCCCGGCTCGCGCTGGGCGGCGGCATCCAGCCGGCGCGGGTGATCTACGCGCGGATGCTGGCCGGGATGCTGGTGAAGTGGTTGCTGGTCGCCGCCGTGCTGTGGCTGGCGATCGCACGCTGGCAGTTGCCGCCGCTGGCGGTACTGGCCGGACTGGTGCTGGCGATGTTGGTGTTTCCGCTGGCGCATCTGTCCGGCGCGGTTGGACAACGAAATGGAAAGGGTGACGAGTGAGCGCTGAATCCGGTTCCGGTGGCACGACCGAATACATCAAGCACCACCTGCATCATCTGCAGTGGCAGTTCGGCGACTCGAAGTTCGAGACGATCAACCTCGACAGCGTGTTCTTCCTGCTGCTCGCCGCGACGGTGTTCCT
>CAMPHE010000148.1 GCA_946885815.1 uncultured Arenimonas sp. | reverse complement strand
TCGGCACCGTGCCGATCTACCAGGCGCTGGAGAAGGTCGACGGCAAGGCCGAGGACCTGACCTGGGAGATCTTCCGCGACACGCTGATCGAGCAGGCGGAGCAGGGCGTCGACTACTTCACGATCCACGCCGGCGTGCTGCTGCGGTACGTGCCGCTGACCGCGAAACGCGTCACCGGCATCGTCAGCCGCGGCGGCAGCATCCTCGCGAAGTGGTGCCTCGCGCATCACAGGGAGAATTTCCTCTACACGCATTTCGAGGAAATCTGCGAAATCATGAAGGCGTACGACGTGTCCTTCTCGCTCGGCGACGGCCTGCGCCCGGGCTCGATCGCCGACGCCAACGACGCCGCGCAGTTCGGCGAGCTCGAGACGCTGGGCGAGCTGACGAAGATCGCGTGGACGCACGACGTGCAGACGATGATCGAGGGCCCCGGCCACGTGCCGATGCACCTGATCAAGGAAAACATGGACAAGCAGCTCGCCGTCTGCGGCGAGGCGCCGTTCTACACGCTGGGGCCGCTGACGACCGACATCGCGCCGGGTTACGACCACATCACCAGCGCGATCGGCGCGGCGATGATCGGCTGGTTCGGCACGGCGATGCTCTGCTACGTGACGCCCAAGGAACACCTCGGCCTGCCCGACAAGAACGACGTGCGCGAGGGCCTGATGGCCTACCGCATCGCCGCGCACGCCGCCGACCTCGCCAAGGGCCACCCCGGTGCGCAGGCCCGCGACAACGCGCTGAGCAAGGCCCGGTTCGAGTTCCGCTGGGAGGACCAGTTCCACCTCGGCCTCGATCCCGAGCGCGCCCGCGAATTCCATGACGAGACGCTGCCGAAGGACGCGCACAAGGTCGCGCACTTCTGCTCGATGTGCGGCCCGCACTTCTGCTCGATGAAGATCACGCAGGACGTGCGCGAGTACGCCGCCAGCCACGGCGTCGCCGACGCCGCGGCCGCGCTGGAACAGGGCATGGCCGAGAAGGCGGCCGAATTCCGCGCCGACGGGTCGCGTCTTTACCGGCCGGACTGACTCGCGGGTGTGCGCAGGGCGGGGCGGGGACCTTCGCATCGTCTTCCGCCCCCGCCGCCGGTCGGTCGCGACGCCCCGCCTGCCGGCCACGCGCTGAACGGACAGCGGCGATTCATGCCGCCTTGCAGGCCCGCTGCTAGCTTGGCGGGACCCGAACCGGAGAACCGTCATGACCCGTTTCCCACGCCTGCTCCTGCTGGTGCTCGTGGCGTTGCTGGCCGGCTGCGCGAGCACGCCGCGCGTCAGCAGCGACATGGACCCGAACGCCGATTTCTCGAAGTACCGCACCTACGCGTTCTACGATCCGCTCGCGGTCGAGTCGAAGGGCTACGAGACCCCGTCGTCGGCGATCATGCGCGACGCCGTCCGCCGGCAGATGGACGCCCGCGGCTACGTGTACGACACGAACTCGCCCGACCTGCTGGTGAACATCAATGCCTTCCTGGAGCGTCGCACCGACGTGTCGTCGGTTCCGGAGATGCAGTACGGGATGTATTACAGCTACCGGCACAACGCGTACTTCGCCGTGCCTTACTGGGGCGAGCGCGCGAGCGTGCGCCGCTACACCGAAGGCACGATGAACGTCGACCTGGTCGACGCCCGCGCGCGCCGGCTGGTGTGGGAAGGCGTCGCCGTCGGCCGGATGGCGCGCATGCAGCCGCCGGAGCGCGCCGCGCGCATCCACGCGACGATCGCCGAGATCTTCGCGCGGTACCCGCACCGCGCCGGAAACTGATCGCGGGTCAGTCGGCCGCGTTCGCGTAGAACACGCCGCGGCCGGGCAGCGACAGCACGCCGTCGACGAGCCGCCCGCCGACGAGGCCATGCGCCTCGTCGGCGCGCCACGCGCCGTCGACCGGCACCGGCCCCGAGGCCGGTTCGTCCGACAGGTTGAACGCGACCAGCATCCGCTGCGTCGCGTCGCGCCGTTCGAACGCCAGTAGTGGCGGCGCGACGTCGAGGAAGCGGATGTCGCCGTGCAGCAGTGCCGGTTGCGCCCGGCGCCACGCCAGGAATGCGCGGAAGCGGCCGAGCACGCTGCCCGGATCGTCCTGCTGGGCGGCCACGTTCAGCGCCACGTGCTCCGCCGGCACCGGCAGCCACGGCCGGCCGGACGTGAAGCCCGCGCCCGGTCCGTCGCTCCACGGCATCGGCGTGCGACAGCCGTCGCGACCCTTGAAGTTCGGCCAGAACGCGATGCCGTACGGGTCGCGGAGCGATGCGTACGGCACGTCGGCCTCGGGCAGCCCCAGTTCCTCGCCCTGGTAGATGCACACCGACCCGCGCAGCGAACACACGAGCGCGGTGTACTGGCTCGCGAGCTGCGGGTGCGTCGAGCCTTTTCCCCAGCGCGTCACCACCCGCTGCACGTCGTGGTTCGATACCGACCAGCACGGCCAGCCGTCGCGCATGCCGGCGCCCAGTTCCTCGACGGTGCGGCGGATGAAGGCCGGGGAGTCGTCCTCGGTGAGCAGCTCGAAGCTGTAGCCCATGTGCAGCCGGCCGGGCCGGACGTAGTCGCTCATCGTGCCCAGCAGGTCCTCGGCGGAAATCTCGCCGAGCGAGCCGATGTCCGGGTACTCGTCCAGCAGCGCGCGCAGGCGTTCGAGGAAGGGCAGCATCTCCGGCTGCGTGTTGTTGTGGTGGTGGTACTGGAACGCGTACGGGTTCTCGGCGGAAAAACCCCGACCGGTACGCAGCTCCGGCGGCTTGGCCGGGTTGTCGCGCAGCCGGCGGTCGTGGAAGCAGAAATTGATGGCGTCCAGCCGCAGCCCGTCGACGCCGCGGTCGAGCCAGAAACGCACGTTGTCGAGCGCCGCCTGCTGCACGTCCGGATGGTGGAAGTTGAGGTCGGGCTGCTGCACCAGGAAGTTGTGCAGGTAGTACTGGCCGCGCCGCGGCTCCCACTGCCACGCGCAGCCGCCGAACAGCGACAGCCAGTTGTTCGGTGGCGATCCGTCGGGCTTCGCGTCGGCCCAGACGTACCAGTCGGCCTTCGGATTGGTGCGGTCGGCGCGGCTCTCCACGAACCACGGATGTTCGCTGGAACTGTGGCTGAGCACCTGGTCGATCATCACCTTCAGCCCGAGCGCATGCGCGCGCGCCAGCAGGTGGTCGAAGTCGCCGAGCGTGCCGAACAGCGGGTCGACCGCGCGGTAGTCGGCGATGTCGTAGCCGAAGTCGGCCATCGGCGAGCGGAAGAACGGCGAGATCCAGATCGCGTCGACGCCGAGGCTGGCGACGTAGTCGAGCTTCGCGTCGATGCCGCGCAGGTCGCCGACCCCGTCGCCGTCGGCGTCGAGGAAGCTGCGGGGGTAGATCTGGTAGATGGTGGCTCCCCGCCACCAGCCGTTGCCGCCCATGCCTGCTCCGTGGCCCGCGCGCGCCGGTTCGCCGGCGATGCCGCAGCTTAGCGGGGGCGACGGTACCGGCCGGCGGTGCTGCAAACGTATTCATCCACGACGGGATGCGCGGCCGGCGTTACGGTGGCGGCGGCACACGGCGCGGGGAGGCGCGATGTCGGCGAATGCGATCCAGCTGTTGGTCTTCTTCGGCCTCACGGCACTCGTCGCGCTGCTGACGTGGTGGCGATGCCGCCAGGCGGTGCCGGGCACCGACGAGCGCAAGGACTACTTTCTCGCCGGCGGCACGCTGGCATGGCCGTACATCGCCGGCTCGCTGCTGCTGACCAACATCAGCGCCGAACAGATCGTCGGCATGAACGGCGCCCAGGTCGCGCTCGTCGCGTGGTGGGAGTTCGGCGCGATCGCCGGCCTGCTGATCCTGGCGCACGTGCTGGTCCCGCTCTATTACCGGTACGGGTGCGCCACGACGCCCGAGCTGATCGAGCGCCGCCTCGGCGATCCGGTGCTGCGGGCGGCGGTGTCCGCGCTGTTCCTGCTCGGCTACCTGTTCATCCTGCTGCCGGTGGTGCTCTACACCGGCGCGCTGTTCGTGAAGTCGATGTTCCAGCCCGACTGGTCGATCATCGAGATCTCGGTGGGCTTCGCGCTCGCCGGCCTCGCGTACGCCGCGTTCGGCGGCCTGCGCGCGATCGCGATCTCCGACACGTTCAACGGCGTGGCGCTGCTGGTCCTCGGCGGGCTGGTCACCGTGCTCGCGCTCGCGGCGATCGACTTCGATCTGTCCGGGATTCCCGCCGAGCGGCTGACGCTGATCGGCGCCCCGGACTCCGACATCCCGTGGACGACGCTGCTGACCGGCATGGTGTTCATCCACCTGTTCTACTGGGGCACGAACATGCTGATCGCGCAGCGCGCCCTCGCCGCGCGCTCGGTGCGCGAGGCGCAGAAGGGCCTGTACGCGGCGGCGTTCTTCAAGCTGCTGATCCCGCTGATCGTCGTGCTGCCCGGCATCGTCGCCTTCAAGCTCTACGGCGACGTCGGCGACAGCGCCTACGGTCGCCTCGTCGACGACGTGCTGCCGCCGTGGCTGTCGGGCGCGTTCGCGGCCATGATCGCCGGCGCGGTGCTGTCGAGCTACAACTCCGGCCTCAACTCCGCGTCGGCGCTGTACGCGATGGACATCCACGCGAAGTACGTGAACCGCGCCGCCGACGTGAAGCGGGTCGGGCAGTGGGTGGCGGTGCTGTTCACGATCGGATCGCTGGCGATGGTGCCGCTGTACCAGAACGCCAGGAGCATCATCGCGCTGCTGCAGCAGCTCAACGGCCTGTACTCGATGCCGGTGCTGGCGATCTTCCTGACCGCGGTGGCGACGCCGCTGACCCACGGCATCGCCGGTCGCGTCGGCCTCGTGTTCGGCGCGCTGCTCTATGCGGTGTTCACGTTCGTCTGGTCGCCGCTGCACTACATCCACCTGATGTTCATCACGCTGGTGGCGACGATCGCGCTGACGTGGGGCATGAGCCGGGTGCTCGACCGCAGCAGTGGGCGGCTGGCGGTGGGGGCGAACGCATAGGCCGCTGCGCTTACATGCGGCTCTGTAGGACGGGCTTCAGCCGCGAGAGCCTTACCCCTGATCCCGCACCACTTGTAGGAGCGACGTGAGTCGCGACCGCCATGGCACACCGGCCGGCGTGGTCGCGACTTACGTCGCTCCTACAACGATCCGACAGTTGCGCGGTCATTTGATTGCCGCGATCGCGGCTGAAGCCGCTCCTACAGATGCGCCGCGCTCAACGTCCGCGGAGCGCGGCGGCTTCGCGCGCGAGGGCGCCGATGCGGTCCCAGT
>CAMPHE010000147.1 GCA_946885815.1 uncultured Arenimonas sp. | reverse complement strand
CCGATCTGCGACCAGGGCGGCGAATGCGAGCTGCAGGACGTGTCGATGGGCTACGGGCGCAGCGTGTCGCGCTACGTCGACCGCAAGCGCGTGATCCCCGACGAGGACATGGGCCCGCTGGTCGCCACCGACATGACGCGCTGCATCCAGTGCACGCGCTGCATCCGCGTCACCGCCGACGTCGCCGGCACCTTCGAGCTCGGCGGCATGAGCCGCGGCGAGAACCTGCAGATCGGCACGTACGACGGCAAGCCGCTGATGACCGAGCTCTCGGGCAACGTCATCGACGTCTGCCCGGTCGGCGCGCTCACCAACAAGGTCTTCCGGTTCCGTGCCCGTGCGTGGGAACTGATCGCCCGCGAGAGCCTCGGCTACCACGACGCGCTCGGTTCGAACCTGTTCCTGCATGCCCGCCGCGGCGAAGTGCTGCGCGTGGTGCCACGCGACAACGAGGCGGTCAACGAGTGCTGGCT
Source organism: uncultured Arenimonas sp. (assembly GCA_946885815.1). The sequence continues at coordinate 4,795 of CAMPHE010000147.1, read as the reverse complement.
CTCGGATCGCGACCGGTATTCGCACCAGGGCCTGTACGCCGGTGACCGCGCGACGCGGCCGCTGCTGCGCGAGGGCGATGCATGGCGCGAGGCGTCGTGGGACGAGGCGCTGGCCGCCGCCACCGCGATCCTGGGCGACGCCGGCGCCGACCTCGGCGTCCTCGCGCATCCGGCGACGTCGAACGAGGAGGGTGCGCTGCTGGCGTCGCTCGCCGCGGGCCTCGGCACGCCGCATGTCGACCATCGCCTGAATGCGCTCGATTTCGCCGACGCCGCGTTCGCCGAACCGTTCTCGCTGCCGGTGGCCGCGCTGGAGCGGGCCGGCACCGTGGTGCTGGTCGGCTGCAACGTGCGCCACGAGATGCCGCTGCTGCACCAGCGCCTGCACAAGGCCGGGCGCGACGGCGCCAAGGTGTACGTGGTCAATCCGGTCGACTTCGATTTCACTTTCCCGGTCGCCGGCCGGCGCATCGTCGCGCCGTCCAAGCTGCCGGGCGAGTTCGCCGCGATCGCGCAGGCGGCCGGCGCGACGCTGCCGTCCGGCGTCACGGCCGACGCCGGCGACGACATCGCCGCGATCGCCGACGCGCTGAAGGCGGGCGGCGCCGGCACGGTCGTCATCCTCGGCGAATTCGCCGAGAACCATCCGCAGGCCTCGTGGCTGCGCGCGACCGCGAAGGCGCTCGCCGCCGCGACCGGCGCGCAGGTGAACCGCCTGCCGCAGGGCGCGAACGCGATCGGCCTCGCGCGCCACGGCGTGCATCCGCAGGCGTCGGGCCGCGACGCCGGCGCGATGCTGTCGCAGCCGATGCCGGCGTACCTGCTGTACGGCATCGAGCCGCAGTACGACTTCGCGCACGGCGCGCAGGCGCTGCGCGCGCTGGCCGGCGCGAAGGTCGTCGCGTTCTCGGCGTTCGCGTCCGACGACCTGAAGAAGGTCGCGCACGTGATCCTGCCGATCGGCCTGCTGCCCGAGATCGAAGGCACCCTCACCAACGTCGACGGCCGCGACCAGACGACGCAGGCCGGCGGCAAGCTGCCGGGCGACGCGCGCGCCGGCTGGCGCGTGCTGCGTGCGGTCGGCGGCGCGCTGGGCCTCGACGGCTTCGCTTTCACCGACCTGCACGGCCTGCGCGCCGCGCTGGCGCCGACGGCGCCGGCGGCGGGCACCGGGCTGGCGTCGGTCGCGAAGGCCGACTCCGGGCTGGAGCGCATCGCCGGCACGCCGATCTATCGCGGCGACGCCGTGCTGCGCCGCAGCGCCGCGCTCAACGCGCATCCGCTGACGCGGGGCGCGTGCGTGGTGATGCATCCCGACGACGCCGCCACGCGCGGCGTGCGCGACGGCGGCATGGTGAAGGTCGGCGACGGCGTCGGCAGCGCGGGTCTGCCGGTCGCGCTCGACACGCGAGTCGCGCGCGGCGCGGTCTGGATCGAAGGCGGCTACGAGGCGACGGCGCCGATGTCGCCGGTCGCGCGGCTCGCGGTGGTGGGGGCCTGAGATGATCGATCCGATCCGCGAATTCTTCCTCTCCTTCGGCGACGCCGGGCTGCTCGCGTGGACGCTGGTGAAGATCCTGGCGATCACGCTGCCGGTGGTCGTCGGCGTCGCGATGTACGTGCTGGCCGAGCGCAAGGTGATCGGCTGGATGCACGTGCGCCACGGGCCGCAGTTCGTCGGCCGCATCTTCGGCATCGGCTGGATCCAGGCTTTCGCCGACGTGTTCAAGATGCTGTTCAAGGAAATCGTGGTGCCGGCCAACGCCAGCCCGCTGCTGTTCCGCATCGCGCCGCTGCTGGCGCTGGCTCCGGCGCTGGCGGCGTGGGCGGTGATCCCGTTCGACGACGGCGTGGTGCTGGCCGACGTCAATGCCGGCCTGCTGGTGCTGCTCGCGCTCACGTCGATGGGCGTGTACGGCATCATCATCGGCGGCTGGGCGTCGAACTCGAAGTACGCGGTGCTCGGCGCGCTGCGCTCGGCCGCGCAGGTCATCAGCTACGAGATCGCGATGGGCTTCGCGCTGGTCGGCGTGCTGGTGGCCGCCGGCACGATGAACCTCACCGGCATCGTCGACGCGCAGGCGGGCGACGCCGGCCTGTTCGAGTGGTTCTGGCTGCCGCTGTTCCCGCTCTTCATCATCTATTTCATCAGCGGCGTGGCCGAGACCAACCGCGCCCCGTTCGACGTCGCCGAGGGCGAGTCGGAGATCGTGGCCGGCTTCCACGTCGAGTATTCCGGTTCCGCGTTCGCGATCTTCTTCCTCGCCGAGTACGCGAACATGATGCTGGTCAGCATCCTGACCTCGGTGCTGTTCCTCGGCGGCTGGCTGTCGCCGTTCCCGGCGTCGTGGGGTTTCCTCGGCGCGCCGGGCTGGTGGTGGCTGGCGGCGAAGTTCGTGTTCTTCGCGTTCACGTTCCTGTGGTTCCGCGCCACGTTCCCGCGCTACCGCTACGACCAGATCATGCGGCTCGGCTGGAAGATCTTCATCCCGATCACGATCTTCTGGATCTTCGTGACCGCCATCGCGGCGTACAACGAATGGTTCACGCTGGGCGCCTGAGGAAAGCCATGACCCGCATCGCCAACTACTTCAAGAGCCTGCTGCTGGTCGAGCTGCTCGCCGGCATGAAGCTGACGCTCGGCTACCTGTTCGCGCCCAAGTACACGCTGAACTACCCGTACGAGAAGACGCCGCAGTCGCCGCGCTTCCGCGGCCTGCACGCGCTGCGCCGCTACCCGAACGGCGAGGAGCGCTGCATCGCCTGCAAGCTGTGCGAGGCGGTGTGCCCGGCGCTGGCGATCACGATCGACTCCGAGCCGCGGGCCGACGGCTCGCGCCGCACCACGCGCTACGACATCGACCTGTTCAAGTGCATCTACTGCGGCTTCTGCGAGGAAAGCTGCCCGGTCGATTCGATCGTCGAGACGCACATCCACGAGTACCACTTCGAGAAGCGCGGCGAGAACATCGTCACCAAGCCGCAGCTGCTGGCGATCGGCGACCGCTTCGAGGAAGAAGTGGCCGCGCGCCGCACCGTCGACGCGCCGTACCGCTGAGGCCACGGGAAAACCAATGACCTACGAACTGGCCGCTTTCTGGACCTTCGCCACCGTCACCGTGCTGGCGGCGCTGGGTGTCATCCTGGTCCGCAACCCGGTGCACGCGGTGCTGAGCCTGGTGCTCACCTTCTTCTCGGCGGCCATGCTGTGGCTGCTGCTGCAGGCCGAGTTCCTCGGCGTCGTGCTGGTGCTGGTCTACATCGGTGCGGTGATGGTGCTGTTCCTGTTCGTCGTCATGATGCTCGACGTCAACACCGCGCCGCTGCGCGAGGGCTTCGTCAGGCACCTGCCGCTGACGTTCGCGGTGGTGATCCTGATGGCCGTCGAGATGGTGATGCTGATCGGCCGCAGCCGGTTCGAGGTGGGGCTGTCGGCCACCGATCCGGCCGCCGCGGCGGGCAAGACCAATCTGCAGTGGATCGGCGAGACGCTGTTCAGCCGCTACATCCTGCCGTTCGAGATCGCCGCGGTGATCCTGACGGTCGCGCTGGTGGTGGCCGTGCTGCTGACGCTGCGTCGCCGTCCCGGCACCAAGCACCAGGACCCGGGCCGCCAGGTCGCGGTGCGACGCGACGACCGCGTGCGCCTGGTCAAGATGCCGTCCGAACCGCCGCAGGAGGGCACCCCGTGATCACGCTCGGCCATTACCTCGCGCTCGCGGCGGTGCTGTTCTGCATCAGCGTCGCCGGCATCTTCATCAACCGCAAGAACGTCATCGTGCTGCTGATGTCGATCGAGCTGATGCTGCTGTCGGTGAACATGAACTTCATCGCGTTCTCGCGCTTCCTCGGCGACGAGTCCGGGCAGATCTTCGTGTTCTTCATCCTGACGGTGGCGGCCGCCGAGGCGGCGATCGGCCTCGCGATCGTGGTGACGCTGTTCCGCAACCGGCGGACGATCAACGTCGCCGAACTCGACCTGCTGAAGGGCTGATCCCGCGATGATCCAGATGAATACGCTGCTGGTCATCGCGCTGGCGCCGCTGCTGGGAAGCATCGTCGCCGGCCTGTTCGGACGCCAGGTCGGCCGCGCCGGCGCGCACTGGGTGACGATCCTCGGCGTCGCGGTGAGCTGCGCGCTGTCGATGCAGGTGCTGTGGCAGCTGGTCGCGCAGCACGCCGATCCGTTCAACCAGAACGTCTACACGTTCTTCGAGGTGGGCAGCTATTCGGCGCACGTCGGCTTCATGGTCGACCGCCTCACCGCGATGATGATGGTCGTGGTCACGTTCGTGTCGCTGCTGGTGCACGTGTACACGATCGGCTACATGTCCGAGGACCCGGGCTACCAGCGCTTCTTCAGCTACATCTCGCTGTTCACCTTCAGCATGCTGATGCTGGTGATGAGCAACAACTTCCTGCAGCTGTTCTTCGGCTGGGAAGCGGTGGGCCTGGTGTCGTATCTGCTGATCGGCTTCTGGTTCAAGCGGCCGACGGCGATCTTCGCGAACCTCAAGGCGTTCCTCGTCAACCGCGTCGGCGACTTCGGCTTCCTGCTGGGCATCGCCGGCGTCGTGATGTGGCTCGGCACGCTGGATTACGCCACGGCGTTCGCGAACGCCGCCAATTCGTCGCTCGATGCGCCGGTCACGCTGTGGTCCGGCAAGATCGGCATGGGCGACTGGACGTGGACGGCGCTTTCGTACCCGGTCGAGGTCGCGGCGATCTCGTTCATCTGCGTCTGCCTGTTCATCGGCGCGATGGGCAAGTCGGCGCAGGTGCCGCTGCACGTCTG
>CAMPHE010000146.1 GCA_946885815.1 uncultured Arenimonas sp. | reverse complement strand
CCACCTCGCGGCGCGCGACTGGTTCGTCGGCGCGCAAGCTTCCGTCGCCGACCTCGCGCTGTACGCCTACACCCACGACGCCGCGCGCGGCGGGATCCACCTCGACGCGTACCCGGCGCTGCGCGCCTGGCTGGCGCGCGTCGAGGCGCTGCCGCGGTTCGTGCCGCAGACGGTCGCGTGACCACGATGGCCACGAAACGCTTTGATCGCTGGCGCCTGCGGTTCGCCGCGATCGCGATGATGTCCGCGTGCGCCGGGTGGGCGACCGCGGCGACCGGCCTCCCGGCCGGCGTCTCCCGCGGGCCCGCGCCCGCCTGGATCGATCCGGTCGACGTGGCCGCGATCGCACCGGCGGCGGCGAGCGACGGCGTCGCGTACGTGCTCGTCGACGACCAGGTGTCGATTCTCGGCGACGAGCCGGTGGAGTATCGCCGCCTCGTGTACGACGTCGTCGACCGGGAGGGCCTCGAAGATGCCGGCCGCACGCCGATCGGGTTCCAGCCCGATTACCAGCGGATCGCGCTGCACGGACTGATCGTCGAGCGCGCGGGCGCGCGCGGCGACCGGAGCGCGGACGTGCGCGCCGAGCTGCTGCGTCGCGAGACCAACGCCGACGCCGGCATGCTCGACGGCCAGCGGACACTCGAACTGTTCCTCCCCGACGTGCGCGTCGGCGACCGGCTGGACATCAGCTACAGCGTCATCGGGCGCAATCCGGTGTTCGGCGACGATTTCCACGCCGCGCGCAACATGGGTTACGGCCAGGGCATCGGCATGCGCCGGATCGTGGCGTTCGCGCCGGCGTCCCGGGCGCTGTTCGCGCGCGCGAACGGCGTCGGCTACGTGCGCGACGAGCGGATCGACGGCGACATCCGGCGGCTCGCCTTCATCGCCGAGCCGCTGGCGCCGGTGATCCACGAGAACGGCGCGCCCGACTGGTTCGACGGCTACGGCCATGCGGATCTCAGCACCGCGGCCGACTGGCGGGCGGTGGCCGCGTGGGCCGCGAAGCTGTTCGTCACCGACGAGGCCGACCGGCAGGCGATCGCGGGCGTCGCCGAAGAACTCGCGCTGGCGGACGCCGGGCCGCGCGCGGCACTGCTCGACGCGCTCGCCTTCGTCCAGCGCGAAGTCCGGTATGTGAGCCTCGCGCTCGGTGCGGCCTCCCACCGGCCGGCGAATCCCGCGCTGACGCTCGCGCGGCGATATGGCGACTGCAAGGACAAGGCGTTGCTGCTGGTCGGGCTGTTGCGGGAGGCCGGCGTCGACGCCCAGCCCGTGCTCGTGAGCACGTCGCTCGGCGAGCACGTGGCCGCGCACCTGCCGACACCGCTCGCGTTCGATCACGCGATCGTCCGCGTCCGGCTGGGCGGCGAATGGGTCTACGTCGACCCGACACGCGCCGTGGAGCACGGAACGCTCGAGGATCGCGAACCGATGCGCTTCGGGGCCGGGCTGCCCGTCGCCGCCGGGACCGACGCGCTCGCGACGATTCCGAGGGAGGAGCGCGACGCGCCGAGCATCGAAGTCGAGCAGGCGGTGCGTGTGGCGGACGCGGCCTCGCGCGACGCGACCGACGCGGATGCGGACGCATCGCCGCAGGCGGAACTGCGGGTGCTGACGCGGTATCGCCACGGCCCGGCCGATCGCGCCCGCGCGCGGTTCCGCAGCGACGGTCCCGAGCAGGTCGGAAGGGACTATCTCGGTTTCATGGCGTCGATGTACGAGGACATCCGCCAGGTGACGCCGCCGTCGATCGACGAGCAGGGTGCGGGCGGCGTCGTCGCCGTCGAGGAGCGCTATCTCGCGCCGTTCGAACCGGAGGAGGGCAAGGCCGACGCGATCGGCAACCTCGACCTGGTGCTTTTCCAGATCGCCGACTGGGTGCCGTCCGGACGCGAGAGCGAGCGCCGCTGGCCGTTGGCCCTGACCGGTCCCGCGCACGGCACGCAGGTGATCCGCATGACGGCGGAGGGCGGCTGGTCGATACCGGCCGAGGCCGTCACCGTCGGCAACGACTGGTTCCGCTTCGACCGCCACGTCAGCGTCGATGGCGATGTGCTGACGATCCGTGGCGAATGGCGCCGGCATCGCGACGCGATTCCGGCCGCCGACTACGCCGCCGCCCGCGCGGACCTGCGCAGGGTGCGCGACCTGCTGTCCTTCCCCGTGCTCATCGGTGGCGGCGGCGACGAAGCGGCGCCGCTCGTGCTCGACAGCGGCAACCTCGCGTGGCCCGCCGCGGCGCTGCTCGCCGTGGCGTTGCTGCTGTCGGGCCTGTGGCCGGTGCGCGCCGGCAACGACATCGCCGGCATGTTCTACGCGCCGCGCGCGACGACGCCGCGCCTGCTCGAGCGGCGCGGGATGCCGTCCGCGCTGCTGCTGCTCGTCGCGAGCGGGTTCGTCGGCGGGGCGTTCGACGTCGTGCCGGTACTGGTCGCGGGTGGGTCGCCCGACTGGGGCCGCGAACTGCTGCTGGCGCTGGCGATGGTGCCGCGCGAGATCGTGTTCGTGGCCGTGCTGGTGGTCGCGTTCCGGGTGATCGGCCCGAAGGCGCGCTTCCGGCCGCTGTTCGTGGCCGCGTCGTGGGCGGCCTGGCCGCTGCTGCTGCTCGGGCCGCTCGCACTGCTGGCTGCGGGGCCCGCCATCGAGCTGTTCGCCGATGGCGGCGGGTGGCCCGATGGCCCGCGCGCGGTGGTCGCGGCCGTGCTCGCCACTTCGATCCTGCTGATGATGGCGATGGTCGTCTGGACCGTCGCGTCGACCATCGGCGCCATCGCCGCCGCGGCCCGGACGGATCGATCCACCGCCGTCGCCGCGCTGCTGTTGACGGTTTTCGCCGTTTTCACCGTCGCCTTCCTCATCGCCGCGGCGCTCTACGCGACCGGCGTGATTCCACTTCCCCGAGTCGGACAACCATGAATCAGCCCATTCCCGCCCGCCACAAGGACGTCAACCGCGCCAAGGTCTGCGACGACAATTTCGTCGAGTTCGTGCGCGGCTGGAACGGTCGCGCCGAACCGAAGCCGGCGCCGCACGAGCCGGTGCTCGACGGCAGCGCATGCACCGCGGCGGATTTCCTGGCGCTGTTCGAATCGCAGCTGGTGTCGCGCCATCTCGACCTGATGGCGCGGGTGCTGCGCGTGCAGCAGAAGGTGTTCTACACCATCGGCTCGAGCGGGCACGAAGGCAACGCGATGGTCGCGCGGCTGACGCGGCATACCGACCCGGCGTTCCTGCATTACCGTTCCGGCGGCTTCATGGCCGAGCGTTTCCGCAAGCTGCCGGGCATGGATCCGGTGATGGACTCGGCGCTGTCGTTCGCGGCGTCGAAGGACGACCCGGCGTCGGGCGGCCGGCACAAGGTATGGGGCAGCAAGCCGTTGTGGGTGCTGCCGCAGACGTCGACGATCGCGTCGCACCTGCCGAAGGCGCTCGGCACCGCCGTCGCGATCGAGCAGGCCAGGCGCATCGGCCATGCGCTCCCGATCCCGGACGATTCGATCGCGATCTGCTCGTTCGGCGACGCGTCGAGCAACCACGCGACCGCGCAGACGGCGTTCAACACCGCGCAGTGGACGGCCTACCAGAAGCTGCCGGCGCCGGTGCTGTACGTGTGCGAGGACAACGGCATCGGCATTTCGGTGAAGACGCCCGGCGGCTGGATCGGCAATGCGTTCCGCCATCGCGACGGCCTCGACTATTTCTTCGCCGACGGCCTCGACCTCGCCGAGGGCTACGGCCAGGTGCAGGCCGCGGTCGAACACTGCCGCCGCACGCGCCGCCCGACCTTCCTGCACCTGAAGACGACGCGCATCATGGGCCACGCCGGCACCGACTTCGAGATCGAGTGGCGCAGCTTCGAGGAGCTGATGGCCGTCGAAGCCACCGACCCGCTGCTGCGTTCGGCCGAGATCGCACTGGTGTCCGGCCTGATGACGAAGGAGGAGCTGCTCGGGAAGTACGAGGCGATGCGCGCACGCTGCTTCGCCGCCGCCGAGGAAGCCGACCGGCGCCCGAAGCTCGACGACCTGCAGGAAGTGATGGCGCCGCTCGCCCCGTACACGCCGCAGGCCGTGGCCGCCGAAGCCACGCGGGCCGCCGATCCGGCGAAGCGCCTGCAGGTCTTCGGCGGCGAGGCGAAGCTGCCCGAGAACCAGCCGCCGAAGCACCTCGCGATCCAGATCAACCAGGCGTTGCACGATCTTTTCGCGAAGTATCCCGAAGCGCTCCTGTTCGGCGAGGACGTCGCGCAGAAGGGCGGCGTGTACACGGTGACGAAGGGCCTGCACGCGAAGTTCAAGGCCGCGCGCGTGTTCAACACGCTGCTCGACGAGACGATGATCCTCGGCCTCGCGCAGGGTTTCGCCAACGTCGGGCTGCTGCCTTTCCCGGAGATCCAGTACCTGGCGTATTTCCACAACGCGTGCGACCAGATCCGCGGCGAGGCGTGCAGCCTGCAGTTCTTCAGCAACGGCCAGTACCGCAACCCGATGGTGATGCGCATCGCCTCGCTCGGTTACCAGCGCGGCTTCGGCGGCCATTTCCACAACGACAATTCGATCACCGCGCTGCGCGACATCCCCGGGCTGGTGGTCGGCTGCCCCAGCCGCGGCGACGACGCGGCGACGATGCTGCGCACGCTGGCGGCGCTGGCGAAGGTCGACGGGCGCGTCTGCGCGTACCTGGAACCGATCGCGCTCTACATGGCGAAGGACCTGTACGAGGCGGGCGACGGCGGCTGGCTCACGGCCTATCCGCCGCAGGACGAAGCGATGCCGCTTGGCGAGGAGCGGACCTATTTCCCGGAGGCGACCGACCTCGTCGTCTTCACGTTCGGCAACGGCGTGCCGATGAGCCTGCGCGCCGCGCGCCGGATCGAGGCCGCGCACGGCTGGAAGGTGCGCGTGGTCGACCTGCGCTGGCTGCAGCCGCTGAACGCGGCGGCGATCGCGCGCCATGCCGGCGATTGCGCGCGGATCGTCGTGGTCGACGAAGGCCGCCGCTCGGCCGGCGTGGGCGAGGGCGTGATCACCGCGATCGTCGAGGGCGGGCACGGCGGCAAGCCGCTGCGCCGCGTCGTCGGCGAGGACACCTACACGCCGCTCGCGGGCGCCGCGTTCCTGGTGATTCCGGGCGAGGACGACATCGTCGCGATGGCCGCCGAAATGGCCTGACGGCGTTGGTGCCCGGGTGAATGACGCGCCCCCGGGCATCGCCTAGACTCCCCCCTCATGACCCAGTCCCGGCCCCAGACCATCCTGTTCGCCGACGTCAG